>JBIRBD010000131.1:0-5633 GCA_044326465.1 Chthoniobacterales bacterium | reverse complement strand
TCATTTATAAGCGAACGATTTTTTTCAAAATGATGTTTTTCAATAGTGAGCATACACGCCACTCGTTACTCGTTACTGCTATGATGTTAACATCAGCAATCAAATCAAAAAAAATCATTCGTCAAAAATCGATGCTTTTTGGACAGAGTCTAATTAATAGCGGACTCGACATACTGACTCTCTTTCTGTACCATCACCTACTTCATGAATATTCACGAGTATCAAGCGAAACAACTTTTTAATTTTTTCGGTGTTGCAACTTCTCCTGGCGGCGTGGCAACGAACGCAGAAGAAGCTATGCAAGTCGCAGCCTCACTCGGAAAGGGTGAACTCGTTGTAAAAGCTCAGATTCATGCTGGAGGCCGTGGAAAAGGAAAATTCACAAGCGGTCTTCAAGGTGGCGTTCAAATTGTCAATCACCCAGAAGAGGCTGTACGCCTAGCTTCAGAAATGCTCGGCAATACCCTTGTCACCCATCAAACTGGCCCTGAAGGAAAACTTGTTCAGAAAGTTCTCATCGCAAAATCAGTAACGATTGCTAAAGAGTTTTACTTTGCGATTCTCCTCGATCGATCAACCGGAAAGCCTATTGTCATCGCAAGTACCGAAGGTGGCGTAGAAATTGAAACCGTTGCAACACATTCTCCCGAAAAAATTTGGCGTGAGCCTGTACATCCCCTCCTCGGTTTGCAACCTCATCAAAGCCGTAAACTAGCCCATCGCCTCGGTTTTTCAGGAAAACAACTCATCGCCGCAAGTAAACTTTTTTTGAGCCTCTATCGCCTGTTTGAAGATTCTGATTGCATGATGGTCGAAGTAAATCCTCTCGTCTTGACTAAAGAAAATGAAGTCCTCGCGCTTGATGCCAAGTTAAGTTTTGATGATAACGCACTTTTCCGTCATGAAAAAATTCTCAGTATGCGTGATGTCAGTGAAGAAGATCCACGTGAAGTTGCTGCCTCGGCTTTCCAACTCAACTACATTGGCCTTGATGGAAATATTGCCTGCCTTGTCAATGGTGCAGGACTTGCCATGGCCACGATGGACATCATTAAATATTATGGGGGTGAACCAGCTAATTTTCTTGATGTAGGAGGTGGTGCAACTGAGGAGCAAGTTACAGAGGCTTTTAAAATTCTTTCCAGCGATCCCAAAGTAAAAGCAATTTTAGTAAACATTTTCGGTGGCATCATGCAATGCGACATCATTGCTCAAGGCATCATTAATGCAGTGAAAGCAACAAATCTGCCCGTTCCTCTTGTCGTGCGCCTTGAAGGAACTAATGTTGCCAAAGGAAAACAACTTCTCGAAGAGTCCCTCCTTCCTTTGCAATCTGCTACTGACTTAGCGGACGCTGCAAAAAAAGTCGTGGCTGCGGCAGCGACCCACCCCTTAATTTAATAAAAATTTTTAACAGCTAGTTAGGGCTTCTCCGACGAAGGTCAATCCCTAGAACTTTAACTTCTTTTTTTCTGCCCCATAGCCCATAGCCCATACTCTTCTATGTCCATACTCGTTGATAAAAACACACGCCTTCTTGTGCAAGGCATCACTGGAAAATCAGGTGCTTTTCATACACGTGGCTGCCGTGATTATGGAACAAACATCGTAGCCGGCGTAACACCAGGTCGTGGCGGTGAGATTTTTGACAAGACAATTCCTGTTTTTGATACCGTCGATGAGGCTCGAGAAAAAACAGATTGCAATGCAACGATGATTTTTGTCCCAGCCTCCGCTGCAGCTGATGCTATCTTGGAAGCGGCAGAAGCAGGTATTGAGCTCATTGTTTGCATTACGGAAGGAATTCCTGTGCACGATATGATGCGTGTCCAGCATTTACTTGCTCATCGGATGCATCAATCTTTTTCGAAAATCGCTTATGCTGAGCAAGCGCAAGGAACCTCGGAGCACCAAAGTCCAAACGGCATTAATATCCGCGAAACTTCAACCACTGAAGCGACGAAACAATGCAGAGCAGAAAGTGCGTTTGGCAAAAAATTGACGTTAATTGGCCCTAATTGTCCCGGCATCATCACTCCAGGTCAGTGCAAAATTGGCATTATGCCTGGTTACATTCATCAACCTGGTTCTATCGGCGTGGTCTCCCGTTCAGGAACGCTCACGTATGAGGCTGTTTGGCAATTAACATCGTGCGGCCTTGGACAATCAACCTGCATCGGTATTGGAGGAGATCCTATTCATGGCATGACCCATACTGATGCACTTAGACTTCTCAATGATGATCCAAAAACCGAGGCCATCATTATGATTGGTGAAATTGGCGGATCAGAAGAAGAAGAGGCCGCAGCCTGGGCAAAAGAAAATTGTCGCAAACCGATCGCAGCCTTTATCGCAGGCTCAACAGCTCCCGAAGGCCGTCGTATGGGCCACGCAGGAGCAATTATTCAGGGAAACTCTGGAACAGCTGCTGGAAAAATTGATGCTCTCCGCGCTGCCGGAATTGCAATTGCTGAAACTCCTGCTGATATTGCTAAGACGCTTATTAAGAAGATGAAGAAGTAGCGAGTGACGAGTAAGGAGCAACGGCTTTTTCGTAATTGATCATCTCCTTCCTCAGAAGGAGATAAGTAATTACGGCAGATATAAAAACCCTCATGAGAAAAACAACCCTCATCGTTGCCTCCCTTCTTTTATCGCTCACATCGAGCAGCTGGAGCGACATCAGCTCCGCTGATAAGCTGCAGATTTCTTCTTCTGCCACTTCAACTTCCAACCTCAACTCTCACATCGAAGATCTGAGTAGAGTGACGACGAGTGAATACCGCTGGCAGAGAAGCCGCGGGACAGACTGCCAAAGACAGCACGAAGGGCGAGCCGAGCAGGTGCGAGCGAGTCAATATTGTGATTTTTTAAATCATGTTGCAACAGAGAGAGATCCTGATCACCTCTACAATGAGGCGATGACCTCCGATCCCACCACAGCCTCCATCGCCCGCATGGGCGTACCTGGCCGATGGCATTACGAGGTGATTGCAGATCGAGAAAATTTTCCAATCACTTACGTAAATTCTTTAGGTGAAGAAAATTATAAAACAGATATGAGTTGTTCTCTTTTGAACGACGATGAAAATGCTGATTTCTCATTGAAGTCCAATAGAAGATATTTTCAGAATTTTTTATTAAATGAGAACGTAACACTTTCACTTGAGGCTTCTCAAGCTGCGGAAAAGAGCGATTCTTTTTTCAGTAAGACAGCAATTACTGAAATTTGCCTCATTCTTGCAGGAGGTATGATGTTGAAAACAGGAGATGGCATGATAGCTAGCGGAAGAGGAAGCTCATCCGCTCTTCAGCGCGGAGTTCTTCTAGAAGAAGCGTTAAGTAGGTCACAAGCTTCAACGCTTGAACAAAAAATTGATTATCGTTTTAAAAATCAAGCACTTCTTAATGAGGCGCTGACCCACTCAAGTAGCCTCAATGAAATAACCTTTTCTCGTTCTTCTAGTAATAGTAATGAACGCTTGGAATTTTTAGGTGATACTGTTTTGCAACTTGTGGTTACAGAGCATCTCTTTGACTTATTTCCTAATGATCATGAAGGTGAACTAACTAAAAAGCGCGCCACACTTATATCAGATAGTGCATTGCAAGCTCATGCCTCAGATTTACGATTGGCAGAACATCTTATTATGGGTAGAGGGGAAAGAATGGTAAGAGGAGATGAGAAGGTCTCTATTTTAGCGAATTCTTTTGAGGCGCTCGTTGGTGCTATTTTTCGCGATGGAGGGATGGAAGCCGCACGAGCTTTTATATTGCCTTCCATAGAAAAACACCTTAACGAGCTTCCAAAAGAAATAGAAACCATTGTTAATCCTAAAGGCACGCTTCAAGAGTTGCTTCAATCGCATGGTCTTTCCATACCTAATTACGAACTTCTCGACGAGCATGGGGCAGACCATGCAAAACAGTTTCGCTATGCTGTTTTTTGTGAAGGAAAGAAACTGGGAGAAGGGGAAGGAAATACTAAAAAAGAGGCACAATCCCTAGCTGCTAAAAAAGCAGTAGCACTTCTTCAAGAGCATGTTAGAAAATTAGAAGAACCGAATGAGAGGAGAGTTATAGAACCAATCTCTGTTGGAAAAAAACAGCCAAGCATGAATAACTTAGATGCAACGACCAAGAATGAACCAACAAAAAAAAGAGCAAAAGTATCAGAGCCGGAGAGATCAGTGTCAGAAAATTTTTCTTTTGATGAGAAAGTCAATGTTCTCAAAAAATCTGCAGATTATATTTCTCCAGCAACCGTTCAAACCACCTGCCAAAATAGGAACGTCATGTCTTTTTACGACAGTAAAGAGGATAGCCAATTTATTAATATTCCCTCTCCTGCGGAGCGAGAAATCGAACGGTCACTTTCTCTCTATCGTAACCAAGCAACTCAAGCAGAGGCAGCTGGTCATTCTGATCAGGCTAGATGTTTAAATAAAGCGGCTGATTTTATTACAAAAGCCTCTACTATGAAAACTGAAGGAAGAATAGAAGAAGCTACTCTTTGGATGAAGGCTACTCAAGAATCAGTAATTGCAGCGAAAGCTTTTGAGATTGCCAATAAAAAAGGAGAACGACCTGCAGAAGGAGGAATGTTATTTGGTAGTGCTGAGGAATTTCTCTACTTGACTGCTGATGCATGTGATGACGTTGTTTCCTACTCTATCAAAGCAGCTGAAACTAAAGCTGCTGGGAATCAGAGAATTTCTAATCTTTGGATCAAAGCCGCTGAAGAGCTTAAAAAGATTATTGAAGTTAAAGAAGAAGCTGCGCCAGCCTCATCGAGGTCTTCATTATCTGATGAACAAAAAAGAATAAGTAGGGTTCCCTCTGCCTGGAATGCAGCCTATCGATTTGCCACAACAGTGGAATACTTTACCAGAGCTGAGGATGCAAGAATGAGAGAAGATCTAGAGCTTGCTGATCTTTGGACTCAAGCAGCTATGAAATCTGAAGTTGCTGCAGAAAAATTAAGCCAGCTTACCGAGGATATTCTTAGTAGAGGACACCGATCTGAACTGGTTACGAAAGCAGCACGTTTTTCTGAGCACTTTGCGCGTGCTGCTGAGCGAACGGCATGGGGAATAGCTGCTAGAGCTGAAGGGAATGAAGAACTTGCTGATCTTTGGGCTCAGGCAGCAAAACAAGCGAATATTGTTGCAGAGAACCTTATTCAAGCCGAAGAGGCTTCTAAGATCGGAGACAATGCTAGTAGTCAACGTTTCGGACAAATTGCTTCTCAAGCTGACACTGCAGCTGATTGGTTTGCTCAAATTGCTAACTGCCTTAGCAAAGCTGCAGAAGCGAGAGCCTTTGGCTACCAAACCACGGCAGATCTTTGGATACGTGCATCAGAAGCAGCTAAATGTGACATGGAGGAGGAGCTCCAAGGCAAGGCCGTTTATTATAGCTCGTTTTTTTGGCAGTGTAAATCTGCTAAAGAAAGCAGTAAAAAAGAACCTCCAATTACCTTGCCAATCGAAAAAACCAAAGGACCACGAAAAACTTTTTTTGCAAAATATAGATAGAGAGGGTCCGCAAAAGATCAATTTTTGACGAATGATTTTTTTAATTTGGTTGCTGATATTAATAAAATTTAAATAAATTTGTAACTCGTTAATAAT
>JBIRBD010000165.1:0-3455 GCA_044326465.1 Chthoniobacterales bacterium | reverse complement strand
TTTGCCATGACCAAAACGACCCCCAAGTGATATCACTAAACTGAAGCATATCGTGTTGAATATTCCACCAGAGCGGAGCAATCCAACCCAGTGCAAGGAGTCCTAGTGCCCACCCAAAACCTGCGACGTTTTTTAATGAAAAGCGATTGATCAAAAAATCCAAAAGAAAAGTTACTGCCAACAACCATCCAATGGCGTAGGTAAATTGCGTTCCAATGGCGAGGAGGAGTCCAAAAAAAATCCATGACGAGCGCGATTTTTTTTTCTCCTCTCTTGAGATAAGGCTCCAGGCTGATACGACGGCAATGATCCAAACTCCAGCCACAATCATTGTTCCATCCATCACTAAAGCTGAGGCGTTAGCGAGTGGTAGCAGATTAAAAGAGGCAACGCTCCATGTCGCCACTTTTTTATCTTTAGGAAATAATGATAATGTCAGTCGCCAAAGCATCCATGAAGCGACGAGCATCATGAGTGGTGAGAAAAAACGAACGCCTAGAGGAGTCATTCCAAGAAATAGGCTGCTCGTTTTTATCAGAGTTGGTATGCCAGGAGGTCCTTCCAGAAAGCCATAATCAACACGTTGAGCACAAAGCATTAAATAGGATTCTACTTCACCACAATGGCCCATTGCTGCAATAGCTATGCGAAGTCCTGTTGCGATGAAAAGAAAAAGCCAAACAATGTTCATGGTTTTACTTAACTTAACGTTGGATGGGCTGCAGCCCAGGTCGGTGCAATACGACCTCCCCAGCGGTTCCAGGCATTGTTAATGAGGCTTGTAATGATAACACCGCTAAGCAGGCCAAGAAGTATTCCGGTAAGCACATCGGTAGGCCAATGGGCTCCGACATAAATCCTTGAGTAACAGACAAGCAGCGCGATCAAAAACCAAAGTAATCCAAGTCTGCGATAAAAAAGAAAAATAACAGCAGTTGAGGCCATCATGTTCGCAGAATGACCCGAAGGAAAAGAGCGTCCTTTTGTGACGCTTTTTGGAGAGACTGTTTTGGGAAATTTTACTTCAGCTGGTGATGTCAGGGCGACTATTTCTGGTGAAGCCTGAACTAGATTAACGGTGCGTACACCAGGTGCTACCTGCAAAGGACGAGGTCGTTTGGCAATATGTTTTATACTATTTACTAAAATTCCATCGGTGAATCCAATAGTGATCACTAAACAGAAAAGCATCGCGCGGAGGCGAAATTTTCCGAAAATAAAACCTAACAAAATCAGTAAGAGAATAAGGGGACGCCATGCTGTAAAATTAGTAACACTCGCCATAATCTGGTCAAGGAGTGGCGAGGTTGCTGCGCGATTGATCCATTGTTGTAGAAGCTGGTCTGTAGGCATAGGAAAAATTTGAGTGAAAAAATTAAGTTTAATCCTAATATTTCACATTTAAAATTATTTTATTTTTATAACTATTTCTTATCCAAAAATCCTCGAGATGCTTACTATTTCTGCTAATCTATGAGCATCATGTCATCGCCCATCACGCGCCGTCAGCTGATCACTCAGCGTCAGGAATCATCGTTCTTCTGGAAAGTTGTCCATCTGCTTGGTTCACTAAAGCTAGCACTACTGCTCTTAGCTACGATTGCGATTGCATGTGCTCTGGCGACGTTTGCTGAATCACACTTTGATACAAAAGTCGCACACACTTACATTTATAAAGCTCCATGGTTCCTTGTTTGGCTTGGGGTGCTCTCGCTTAATCTTTTTGCGGTTACGCTCACACGTTGGCCTTGGGAAAAAAAACATCTGGGATTTGTTATTACACATTATGGAATTATAACGCTGCTCATGGGTGCTGCGATCGGTTCCAAGTTTGGTTTTGAAGGAGATGTCACGTTACACATACAGGGGGCAGCAGTACAAAAAATCACAACCAATCAGAGCGTCTTGCAAGTAGAAAGTCCTCGGGACCATAGTCTCTACCTGCTTCCTTTTGATATCAGCGTTGTGAAGCCATCAGAAAAAAAGCCGACAGTTCTAGCTGTTCCTGGCACGACGCTGCGTATGGTCATCAATGGTAATAGCGAAGACTTAGAACGCGTCCCTTATTTAATACCAACGAGTGATCAGGATGCGAAGGCTGTTATTATAAAGCTTTGTAATGCGTCATCGCATCAAGAAGAATACGTGGCTCTTGGAAGTGGTGCTCAGGGAAAATTCGATTTTTTTGGTCTTGCTGAAATTTATTTTAATCAAGAGAGAACCAGAAGTTTTATCGCGCGAGCGGCCTCCTCTCCAAACACGCCATGGCTTGCTATTGATCTCACTCCAGAAAAAAAAGAGATTCATTATCAACTCGGTCGTGGTAGTACGGTAAAAACAACCGGTGCACTGGTTGCAGGTGATTGGCTGCAACTTGGCTGGGGCGAATGGAAATTGCAGCTTGTGGATGTTGGAGCAGAAAGGAGAGTTGGGTTCCATGTTGAACCTGCTTCCTCTGGGATGAAAGTATTATCGGCCTCCGATCAGCAGTCGTTGCCTGGATTTCACGCCTTCTTAAAAAATCAAGCTGGCCACGTAGGTCCAGCCTGTTGGGTTGAGTCAGGAGAAATCACATCGCTGACTCTTGACGATGACGTCGTTCGCGTGGCTTACGGCTTAGAGCTAAAGCCGATTCCTTTTTCTATTGAGTTAATCGATTTTCAAGTTCCACGTGATGAAGGAACGGAAGCTCCAAGTGATTTCAAAGCCACCGTACGATTTCATGATTTAAAAAAGAATGTAACGCGTGATGATCTCCTTCGTATGAACCATCCAGCGAGCTTTCCCGGCGGCTTTTTTGCAAATGCCACAGGAATCAATTATAAATTTTCGCAGGCGCAGTGGAATCCTCGCGACATCGGCGAGACAACATTGCAGGTTCTTTATGACCCAGGCTGGCTACTCAAATGGATCGGTTCGCTCGGAATTTGCATCGGCATCGCGATGATGTTTTATTGGAAACCATAAGCCATCTCCTACTTTAATGCTTTCAAAATTTTTTATTGAGCGGCCTGTCCTCTCGAATGTATTAGCCATTGTCATCATGGTGCTCGGAGGCGTTGCTATTGGGGTTTTGCCAGTCACTCAGTATCCCCCAATCACACCACCAACGGTCCAAGTGACAGCGAGTTATCCAGGAGCGACCGCGCAGACCATGATCAAAAAAGTGGCGCTTCCTATTGAGCAAGAGGTTAACGGTGTGGATGGGATGATGTACATGTCCTCAAGTTCGACAAGCACAGGAAATTACACGTTGACGGTGACATTCAATATTGGAACCGATCCTAACATGAATCAAATTCTTGTAGAGAATCGTGTTAGCGCTGCACTAGCGCGACTTCCTGAACCTGTTCAAAATCAAGGTGTTGTTACTAAAAAAACATCGACTGCATTTTTGCAAGTCATCGCACTGACATCGCCGAATGGGGCTTACGATGCGTTATTTTTAAATAATT
>JBIRBD010000030.1:0-15875 GCA_044326465.1 Chthoniobacterales bacterium | reverse complement strand
TTAAATTTTTAACTTCGTGGAAAAACTCCCATCTCCCATCTCCCATCTCCCATCTCCTATCTGATATTCCGTTGGATCGTCCGCGCCAGCCTTCATAAAGGCTTCCCGGCGTTCGACACAAGTCCCGCAGGTGCCGCAATGAAGGTCACCACCTTTATAACATGACCATGTTTTTGAATAATCAATACCAAGCTCCACACCCCGTTTTACAATATCACCTTTGTTCATGTGAACAAAAGGCCTTAGCAACTTGATGTTAGCGTCGCTCCCTTGGAACATCGCCCGTGCCATTGGCTCAAGAAATTCTTCACGACAGTCGACGTAAATAAAATGATCTCCGGTGTGTGCTGCAATCACAACTCCCTCCGCGCCGTGACTCTCAGCAAGACCAGTGGCAATGGAAAGCATGATACCATTACGAAAAGGAACGACTGTTTGTTTCATCGTCGGCGCTGCATAATGCCCATCAGGAATCGTTCCGCCTGATTGTAAAAGATCAGAACGAAAGTATTCATTGATGAATGTTAACGGTATGATGACATGGGAAATTCCAAATTGTTTGCAATGATAAGCAGCCATTACAATTTCTCGGTCATTATGTTTGGAGCCATAATCAAAACTCACAGCACCTATGATCTTATGTTGGGTACGAAGATGATAAAGGGCGGTAACAGAATCAAGGCCACCACTGAGCAGGATCAAAACTTTCATGGATAAAAAAGATCAAGAAGGTGAGTCGCTGCAATAGCCCCGACTCACCACCTCAACTATCCAATCACCTTTGAGGCTGGATAAGAAGCCTCAACGCAAATATCAATACCGCCGCGTGGTGCAAATTCACCAATGACAGTTGCGCTACGTGGTGAAGTGGCCTCAACGATGTCATCGAGGATCCGATTGACGAGCGTCTCGGCAAAACAGCTTAAATTGCGGAACGATTGAAGATAAAGTTTTAATGATTTGGTTTCAATACAGCGATCTTTTGGAACGTAATTAATAATAATCGTGCCAAAATCAGGTTGGCCAGTAACGGGGCAAAACGAAGTAAATTCATTAGAGGAAAAAGAAATTTTATAAGGTCGTTTAACGGAACTTGCAAATGTTTCCAACAAAGAAAAACAAGGTTCATCAACTGGAGGCATCGATCCTTTGCCGAGCAGACTAAGATCTTTCGTATCGGTGACCATGGGATTCTTTTTTGCTGGTTTGGAGTGTTTCATTTTTTTCATAAAATAAAAATTAACCATAAAGGAACAGAAAGAGGACAAAAAAGTAAGCGGCTAGCCCTAATATTTTATACTGATTCGTGACGAAGCGCAGTGAAAGCTGATAAAGATAAGGCGCGCGATGAAGAGGGACGCCGCGGCTGTATAGTCATCCTGCCCAAGTCACACTTCGAGTGCAACGCAGTATTGATCAGGTTTTCACAAGCTGCAGTAGGATTAGTATGAAATATTAGGATATCAATCCTCCTGATTTAGGAGCCAATAGGTTGAAATATATTTTTGAGCAAGTTGACTCTCAACACGACGGTGATCAAAAATGAAATAGATGAAGTTAATGTGACACAACAATGCGATCCTAAAGTCATGGATTTAGGTGGCCTTGATTGTACCCGTTCACGTAAACGACCGGCTTCCTCTGTAGGGCATTGTCCTTTTGCAGAACTAAAGATTCTGCAAAAGGTGGAATTTTCGTATTCTCCGGGCAGCTGAACGGGTACCCTTGATTATCTTAAATCAGAAAATGTTCCTGTTGCAAAAAGCTCCAACTTCTTCGCCAGCTCTGGTGGAACATTTGCTGTAACAATGGTTGTCTCGCCATCGTAATGAAGTTCGATCACATGGCCGACGCGATGAATTTCTGCCAGCAGTGCGCCTGCGCTTGGCGGAAGGTGATACAACCCTTCGCTACGCCACGCTGCAAGAGCATTCTCGAGCGCATTAATAAAAGTTTTCATGCCAAGTCCCGAACGTGCAGAAATGGCAACGCTTCCAGGAAAACGATGAAGTTCTGCTTCCATCAACGCTGGATCAGGTAGCAGATCTATTTTATTAAAAACTATCAGCATCTTTTTTTCTGCAGCACCAAGTTCTGCGAGAATTTTTTTGACCGCTTCCATTTGTTCGAGGTATTGCGGATGACTCAAATCGACAACATGGATGAGAAGGTCGGCAAGTTCTACTTCCTCAAGCGTGGCTTTAAATGATTCCACAAGGGTGTGTGGTAATTTGCGAATAAATCCGACGGTATCAGTGATGAGGGTTTTTTGATGGCTGGGAAGTTCGAGTTGGCGCGTAGTCGGATCGAGGGTTGCAAAAAGCTTATCCTCTTCAAGAACTTTTGCCCCGGTGAGGATATTGAGCAACGACGATTTACCAGCATTTGTATACCCGACAAGAGAAACAATAGGCCAATGGGCGCGCAGCCTTCCTTCACGTTGCGTCTTACGAATTTTTCGGACCCCTTCGATATCTTCTTTCAAACGAGCGATTCGTTCTTGAACACGACGACGATCGACTTCGAGCTGTGTTTCTCCAGGTCCACGCGTGCCGATGGCACCGCTTTGTCGTGATAAATGTCCCCACAGACGTGTGAGTCGTGGCAATAGATATTGCAGCTGTGCCAATTCCACTTGGAGCCGGCCTTCACGCGTGCGTGCGCGAGCCGCAAAAATATCGAGGATAAGTTGCGTGCGATCGATAACTTTGCGAGAGGTCAATAGTTCAAGATTTCGACCCTGTGCTGGCGTCAGTTCATCATCAAAAACAATCAACGTTGCTCCATGGGTAGCACAAAGAGCCTTTACCTCTTCTACCTTACCTTTACCAATGTAATAAGGGGCTGTTGGATGCTCAAGTTTTTGAGTGACGATTTCCATAACCTCTGCCCCAGCAGTGCGTGCTAACTGACGTAGCTCTTCAAGCGTTTCTAAAAGCTCCCAATGGCCAATGCCAGGTAGCTCCAGACCGACGAGAATAATTTTCTCTGAAGCTATAGGCTGAAGACCAAAGGCTGGAGGAAGAGTTTTTCTTTCAGGCTTAAATTTTTTTAACGACATTTTAATTTTATGTAACCGTTCAGATCCCCCCTCCTGCGGAGAGGCAATCTGAATAAATTGCTCCCCTTCTTTACTGTAGGATGAGCCATAACGTTCGTATTTTGAGAAGGAGTCTGAACGCTTACAATCTTATTTGTGAATAAGACTTGAGAGTATCTCGTTGTTATTTACGTTAATTTACCACAATCCATTGCCGTTTTTAGGTTTATTGCTTCCTTAACTGCCTGGCGAGTGGAAGAAAAATGGCTCAAGTTCAAGACAACAAAGTTGTGCTGATTTTTAAACCATGTCAACTGACGCTTTGCATAACGTTTTGTTGCCGTTGTGATGAGATTGATTGTTTCTTGGATAGTTTTTTCGCCACGACAGCAAGCTTGAATTTCACGAAGACCCAATGTCATTGCTGCTGTCTGGCTAAATTCGATACTACCAAGCGCTCTAACTTCTTCGAGTACGTTACGATCAAACATTTCACGAACATTATTAGTGATGCGCTCATAAAGTTCTTCGCGATCCCGAATGAGGAGAAATCCGGTCACAGACTCTTGTTCTTTTTTATGCCATATTTCCGAAAGTGGACGGCCCGTTTGCATCATGATTTCAAGCGCACGTTCGACGCGGCGACGATTTTTGAGATCGAGCTGCGGAAGAATCTTAGGATCCATTGTTTCTAATTGCATCACTAGTTCGCCCAGAGAGAGTGGTGCAAAAGCTGCTCGAAGCTCAGGATCGGCTCCTGGCAGTGGATCAAGTGGCGAAATAAGGGAGCGAAAATAAAATCCTGTGCCACCAGTAATTAAAGAAACACGGCCGCGCGCAACGATCTGATCGATGATAGGCTGTGCCATCGCTTGATAGCGAGCGGCGTCACAGACTTCTGTGAGTGGTAAGACTCCTATTAAATGGTGTGGTACTTGAGCTTGATCTTTCTTGGAAGGCTGGGCTGTGAGAACTGGCAGCCCTTGATAAATTTGGAAGGCATCAGCCCCAAGCACCTCCCCATCGAGCTGGAGAGCCAGTTCGAGTGCAAATGCTGATTTACCGACCCCTGTTGGACCTGCAATAAAAAGAGGCTTTGCCTTCACAAAGCAATTCATGGTGAGTTACTCACTCCCTTTTGGCAAAGAACACGAGGAATAAAATGATCAGTTAGCAGAAGGGTTCCTGGTTATTGGAGAAACAACAACCAAGAACTCTTGCTAATAACTACTTTGAGAACTACTTAATGGCATCCACAATCATCTTTACAAGGAGCTTCTGTTTCTGGAGCTTCTGTTTCTGGAGCTGCTTTTTCGACGTGAGGGGCCTCTGTTTCTGGCGTTGTCTCGCGTGTACGTTCCACGCGCTCAGGAAGTGCACGTGCGCCACTGACAACGAGCTTGCGGCCCATGTAATCTTTATCATGTAGTTCCATAACAGCACGCTTGGCTTCTTCAAGAGCCGTCATTTGAATAAATCCAAAGCCTTTGGAGCGATGAGTGTCACGGTGAGAAACGAGTTCCACATTTTGAACTTGGCCAATGCCGCTGAAAAGTTCAAATAGATCGCTCTCAGAAGCATCGAAGGAAAGATTACCGACGTAGAGACGTGCGCTTGTTACTTCGATTTGTTCAGGCTTGCGCGAAACACGAGTTTTTTGAGGATATTCTTGGGAAGCTGTAGGACGGCTTCCTGGACGGCTGCTTTTTTTTGCTGTGGTCTTGTTACTTCCAAGGCCAAAGAGGCTCAGAAGTTTTCCAAAAAAACCAACCTTAGGGGCTTTAGTAGCCGCTGCAGGACGAGGCGATCTGTTTTGAGAAGGACGACGACCTTGTTGAGAACGTGGACCACGACGAGAAGGAGAATAATTGGCTGACATAATGTAATAAGAAGAGATGTAATAAAAAGAGATGATGATCTCTGGTGACAAGATCGTCGCGAATTGAGATCGTCATCATGGTTAGTAATAGTGAAGCTTGTGGGTGAATCGCCACTTTTGCTCGGTCATAAATTTTTTAAAAATGTGATAAGAAAAACGTTGAGGCAATTAATAGGCTGTCTTATTGGTTAGAACAGCGATGAGTCATTGCGACCGAAAGTCGATGAGTCAAAGATTCCATAACCATAATGATCAGGCCCGTAAAACACGCCAGAAGCGGCCCTTCATCATGGAAGAAAAAATGATTCGTGCAAGGAAAAAGGGAATAGAGAGCAATTATAAAAAGTGACCCATCTTTTTTTTCTTCGTTAAAAGATATTTTTTATTGTGCTCATTTGAATCCAATGCAATTGGAACGCGTTCAATGATTTCCATTCCAAAGCCTTCAAGACCGACAACTTTTTTTGGATTATTAGTGAGTAATCGTATTTGACGCACGCCGAGATCAAAAAGAATTTGTGCACCGACACCATAGTCACGTAGATCCATGGGATAACCAAGCTTAGTATTTGCTTCGACCGTATCAAGCCCTTCTTCTTGAAGTTTGTAGGCATGCATTTTTGCGGCAAGACCGATGCCACGACCCTCCTGACGCATATAGACAAGAACACCATGCCCACTTTTTTCAATCTGACGTAGCGCCATGTGAAGCTGTGATCCACAATCACAACGACGTGATCCAAAAACATCACCTGTGAGGCATTCACTATGAACTCGCACAAGCGCTGGTTTTGTCGAGTCAATCGAACCTTTCACTAAAGCCAAATGATGTTCTCCATCAGCAGTGGAACGATAGAGAAAAAGTTGAAAATCGCCAAAATCTGTTGGCATTTTTACTTCTTGCTCTCGAACTACTAATTTTTCGCGCTGCCGTCGATAGGAGATGAGATCGCGAATCGTACAAATTTTTAATCCATGTTCTTTTTTAAAACGAAGCAAGTCGGGCAGACGTGCCATGGTTCCATCTTCATTAAGAATTTCGCAAATGACACCCGATTCATCAAGACCGGCAAGTCGCGCCAGATCAGTTGCAGCCTCCGTGTGGCCTGCTCGACGCAAAACACCACCGGCTGCCGATTGCAGAGGAAAAACATGACCAGGTTGCCGCAAATCAGCAAAAACTTTTTTTGGAGATGCCAGAACGTTGATCGTCATCGCACGATCGTGTGCACTAATACCGGTAGTCGTACCATGCGTCGCATCCACCGAAACCGTAAAATTGGTGTTATGCATCTCGCGATTCTGAGCCACCATCTGTTGTAGCCCAAGCTGCTCTGCGCGTTGCTGTGTAATAGGAACACAGATGAGACCTCGTCCATAGCGCGCCATAAAATTGACTTTCTCGGCAGTGATTTTCGAGGCAGCCATGACAAGATCACCTTCATTTTCACGATCTTCATCATCGGTCACAATGACCATACCACCGCGAGCAATCTCAGCGATAATGTCAGGAATAGAATCAATTTTTTTCATAGGAATTTTTTCATCCCTGTCGTCGACGTATCCAACCGCCACCTACGACTAAATCACCATCATAAAAAACAGCAGCCTGACCTGGTGTCACAGCACGCAATGGCTCTAAAGGACGAATTTTTGCATGATCCTCGCCAAGGGCAGTAACATCAGCCTCTGCACCTTCATGACCATGACGGACACGCACCGAAACACGCCGTGGCTCACGCGGGATACTATCGAGCCAATTCACGCGATCAACTTCAAATTCTTCACAAAGCAAATCCCCTTCTTGTCCTAAAATAACGCGGCCATGTTCCGCATCAATATCAACAACATAAAGTGGATAAGGAGAGCCGCTGGGCAGGCCTTTGCGCTGGCCAATGGTGAAGAGTTCTATGCCGTCGTGAGCCCCAAGATAATTTCCATTTGTGTCATAAAAACCACCCGTTTGAAAAATTTCACCGCGGTCACGTAAAAATGCTTTGTAATCTTTTCCAGGTACAAAGCAGATCTCTTGGCTGTCTTGTTTTTCTGCGACCTTCAAGCCGAGGGTACGGGCAATAGCTCGAATTTCTTGTTTTGTTAGTTTTCCAAGAGGGCAAAGTGCGCGACGCAATTGTTCCTGGCGTAGACTAAAAAGAAAATAGGATTGGTCTTTTGTTGGATCGAGACCTTTGCGCAGCGTTGTTTTGTCATTGTGATGTTCAACAATAGCATAATGCCCCGTAGCGATATAATCGGCCCCTAGGGCGGTTGCCTTGTCCCAGAGGTTTCCAAATTTTAATTTTTCGTTACACATAACGCACGGATTTGGCGTGCGTCCCAATTTGTATTCTTCCGAAAAATAATCGATTACCATCCGCTCAAAGGGAACAGCTTCATCAATCACATAATGAGAAACTCCTAACGCATGCGCTACACTTCGCGCATCAGCGATGGCTTGCGGCCCACAACATTTATCTTCGGCCCGCGACATGCAATCTTGAGGCCAAAGCTTCATGGTTACTCCGATAACTTCCCAGCCATCTTGCTTGAGCAAATAAGCGGCGACACTCGAATCCACGCCACCACTCATGCCGACAATGACTCTCCCTTTGGTATCGGCAGATTCTAAAATTTCAACAGACTTCGTCATAAAAATATTAGTATATTGCTACGTCGACTAGGTTGAAAGGTTGAAAAGTAATTTTATGCTCGCAAAACAAAAACAACACCTCCGCAACCAGATGAAGTTTCTTTCTCAGCAAGCTGATGGCACCTTACGCGAGAAAGAATCGGCTACTCTTGTAGAAAAGCTGTTGCTTTTGCCGGAATGGAAAAAGGCACGCACTATTTTACTCTACGCACCGCTTGCTGATGAGCCTGATTTATTAAAAATCTGTAGCGACCAAGATCTCAAAAAAGAACTCACCAAAAAGGACATAAAGATCCCACAAAGAACACAAAAAGAATTTGTTGATGAAAAATTTCTGCGTACTAAAGGCCAAAATTTCCTTTCTAATGTTACTGGCGATGACAACTCCGAGAAATTAGCAGCAACGATCTTAGGCAAACAAAATAGACGTCGCTTCTTATTTCCTCGCATACAAAATGAAAAACTTGTATTGCATCAGTGGAAACCTCATCTTTCCTGGATTCCCAATCATCATGGCCTTCAAGAACCTGACCCTCAAACATGGCCGCTTATACCGATTGAGGAAGTTGATCTCATGCTCGTGCCCGGCATGGCTTTTGATCGAAACGGCGGACGGCTAGGAAGAGGTCGAGGATTTTTTGATCGCCTCCTTTGCCAGCCAGAATGCCGCGCCTCAAAAATAGGAGTTGCTTGGTCTTGGCAGATGGTAGAGCACGTACCACGAGAGCATTTTGATGTGATGATGGATGCTGTTTTAATGGGAGATAGGAGATAGGAGATGGGAGCTCTACATAAAACCCCATTGAAGAAAAAACCTCTTATTGTATTTGATAAGCAGACTTTCCGAGCGTTTTATTAAACCCTTCAACTTTTCAACCCTTTAACTTTTCAACTTTTCAACGAAACTACCTTGGTAGTTACAACGAATCTTTTTTTGGTAAGCTAGAGGTCTCCTTTATTTTGGTAGCTGGAGCCGACCTCCTATCTCCCATCTCCTATCTCCTATCTCCTATCTCCTATCTCCTATCTCCTAAATAATGTCTTCATCTGAATTTCCCACGCTTCGTCAACGCAAGATCTGCTGGACTGGATTAACAACTCTTGCTCTCTTAACAACAATACTCATCGCTATTGGCGCTGGTTGGGCCATCTTAAAAACGGTCGAGTTTTTACAACCCATTCTTATGCCTATTGTTGTAGCGGCAATTCTAGCATATCTGCTTAACCCTGTTGTCTCCTGGCTTTGCCGTCATCGCTTCCGCCGCAGCTGGAGCGTTATTACAGTTTTTGCTATTCTTATCTTTTTTATTACTGGTCTTGTTTTTTGGATCGGCCCCTCATTACAACGCCAAGGAAGTGCTTTTGCAAAAAACCTTCCTGCTTACAATTTACATGTCCAAGATCTTATTTCCAGGAGTGCTGATTTTATCAATCATTTCATGGAGCCTGCGCAACCATCGATTAATAGCAGAGAGCTAACACAGGCTGGAAAGATCCATGACTATAGTGTCAGCCTCATTAATGAGGGCATCTCTTGGCTCCAGCAAAAAATTCCAGATGTCGTTAATGCCTTAGGAAAGCTAGCTAAAAACAGCATCGGCGGTGTTTTTGGAATTTTTGGAACGCTTATTAGTTTTATTCTTATTCCGATCTTGCTCTTTTTTTTCTTATTGGAAGCACCATCCATTAAAAAAAATTGGAGCTCTTATTTGCCACTCAAGGCATCACCGATTAAAGAGGAAATCGTCTCTCTTCTGCTCGAGATCAATCGCTCCATCATCTTTTTTTTTCGTGGCCAATTACTCGTAAGCCTTGTTGATGGAGCCTTAATTGCCGCAGCGTTGATCATTTTTGTGCATCTTGATTTTTCACTCCTTATCGGACTGATGGTCGGTATTCTTGGACTCATTCCGTATGCAGGTATCATCATCTGCTGGATCCCAGCGATCTTAATTGCAACAGCACAATTTGGAGATTGGTGGCATCCGCTACTCGTGACAATTATTTTTCTAGCCGCTAATAATATTGATGGAATTTTCATTTCGCCAAAAATTGTAGGCCAATCAGTCGGCCTTCATCCGCTTACTATTATTCTTTCAGTAGTAACATGGAGCATTCTCCTTGGAGGCTTACTTGGAGCATTACTTGCAGTCCCGTTAACAGCCTCCCTCATGGTCATCATGCGCCGTTACGTCTGGGATCAGCCTGTGAAGTAGGGGGCGGAAAGCTACACAGAAGGTTTAATAAAGGGTGAAACAAACTCATCAAGCCTCTCTAACGCCTCCCCGAGGGATAGCTCCCCTGTTTTTAAATGAAGATCGGGTGCGGTTGGTTTTTCATAAGAAGAATGAACTCCAGTAAATTCCTTAATCTCGCCAGCACGTGCTTTGCGATAAAGCCCACGAGGATCGCGCTCCTCACAAACCGCCAGAGAGGCATCGACAAAAATTTCTATAAACTCAATACCATCCCGCCTACAAGAGGCTCTCACCATCTTGCGATCAGCTTCAAGTGGTGAAATGAGCGCGCAGATTACAACAAGACCAGCCTCTGCAAAAAGCTTAGCAACCTCTCCCGTACGGCGAATATTCTCTCTACGGTCAGCCATTGAAAAGCCAAGATCCGCACAAAGCCCATGACGAAGATTGTCTCCATCGAGAACAAACGTTGCCATATTTCGTTGATAAAGCTTTAATTCTAAATTATTTGCCAATGTTGATTTACCTGAACCTGAAAGACCCGTTAACCAGATCACCACACCAGCATGTCCGCGCATTTTTTTTCTAGCATTGGGATCCAGGCTACTTTGATACCACGTAACATGATCACTTTTGATTTTTTGATGCGAAGAGTTTTTTAGGATAATCCTAAAAACGGTGATGGGAGTGAGAAAATTAACGTAAGAGCTTAGTCTAAAAATGATTTTTAAAAGCCCGTGGCATACCCAATGGGTACGTGAGGGTTTTTGAAAATTATTTTGAGGCTGAGCATATTGCGTTAAGTTTCCACGATCCATTGCCGTTTTTAGGATAATACCAGTGCCCGCAAATTGTTGATCGAGCAAAATGGCAAGCCGTCCGGTTGGCTTGATAAAGTCATAGGCGTCACAGACGAGTGGCTGCTCCAGAAAAAAGGTCACATCAGCAACATTATTTTGTTTAATGAGGGAAGTAGATTGATGAGAGGACGTTTCCAAGGCGCCATCAAAACATCTGCTAATTTTCACAACCCTGGCTTCAACACGCTGCGCTGTTAGTTGAAGCGTGACAACCTGATCAACGGCAATTTTTTTTTCATGAAACCAAAAAAGTCTTACAGCAAGTTCCTTCTCGCATGAGGGAGAATAGAGGCTCGCGCTAGCCATATTTCCACGTTCCACAAAAAGCGCATTTTCTATTGTAATTGCAATGGATTGACCAGCAACAGCCGTTAATCGTGATGGTGAAACATTCCAACACTCTATTGACTTCACTCGCGCTTTTTTCCCAGCTGGCCAAAAAATAATTTCTTCACCAACGTTTAATTTTCCTGACTCTAAACGTCCAACAATGAGCCTTCGATCTTTCTCTCGATAGACATCTTGAACCACAAAGCGAAGCGGCTTTCCTTCAAGCGAAGATGGCATTGCTAAATCATCCAATGATTCCAGAATCGTCGCTCCTTTGTACCACGACATCTCTAAGGAAGGTGATGTGATATTAAGACCTTGTTTGGCAGCCAGCGGAATAATTTTTTGTGGCTGTAATTTGAAAGAGCTCAGCAAATCTTTTATTTCAGAAGAAGTTTTTGCAAAAATTTCCGAAGAAAAACAGACGCGATCCATTTTATTGATTGCTACAATCACCTCTCGAATGCCGAGTATTTTTAATAATTGAACATGTCGTCGTGTTTGTTCTTGGATTCCTTCGGTAGCATCAATGAGCAACAAAGCCGCATCAGCAGAGGCAGCGCCGGTCATCATGTTTTTTAAAAATTCTTGATGCCCTGGCACATCGATGATCATGTAATCACGTTTAGCCGTATGAAAAGGGATTTGAGTCGTATCAATAGTAATATTTTGAGCCTGCTCTTCCGAAAAAGAATCGAGTAAAAAAGCAAACTCAAAGACCTCTCTCTCTGCCTCACTTAAATTTTTAATACTCTCAATTTTTTCGTCAGGCAGCGATCCTGTATCATAGAGCAACCTTCCAATTAACGTCGATTTTCCATGATCCACATGGCCTACAATGACAATACGAAGGCGGTGGGTTGAGAGCGGCGCATGCTTCATGATCAATCAATGATAACTTTCTTGTGCAACAGTTCAACCTGCTTCTGTTTCAAGAAGAGAGGCGTTGTCACGATGCCAATTTTACCAAGAGAGGAGCATGACGATCGGGGATCTGCTCTGCAATTTTTTCAACATCTTCATCAGCAGCATAGCGAAGCAATGATCGATGATAAACATCCACGCAAAAAGTAATAACCTGCTCACGATCTTTAGGTTGCATTGCTGTCATGGAGTTAATTTACTTTTTGATAATTCCAAAAACAAGCTAGAAAAATCCTTTTGCTCAACGCGTAAGTAACCGGCATTGAACCCACCTAAAAACGGTGATGGGAGTCAGAAAATTAATGTAAAGACTTAGTCTAAAAATGATTTTTAAAACGGTGAGGCATACCCAAAGGGTACGTAAGCCGGTTGAAAAATTATTTTGAGGCTGAGCATATTACGTTAATTTACGACGATCCATTACCGTTTTTAGGTTGAAGTTAAATCCCACCTAAAATTGCCCCTACAACTTTAAATCCAACTGAAAGTGCTTGGCTCCTCCTCTTGGCTGCCATTTCTGCTTTCTCTTTCTTTTTCTGTTCTTCATTTCTCTCCATTTCGATGAGATCTCTTTCTCTTTTTTCAGAAGACTCCTTTGTTGCCTCTTCTTTCTCCTCTTCTGTTATGTTCCAATCTTTCATTCCTGACATTTTCAGAATCCTATCAATTTCTTCATTATTATAATAGTGAAGAAGTCTAGTCGAATCTATAGCCCCTTCATAAAATTCTGCTGGTATTAAATAATCAGTTAAATTTTGAGGAACAATAACGTTTCCTATAGGACAAAACATTCTCCATTCATTGTCAGAACTTTCTGTTGCCCGGGAATATTCATAACGTTGTATTGCACACCTGAGAATAGCATTATGAAAAGATTCGGCTTCTTTAAAATATGTAGGAGCATGTTCAATATAATAACCCATATTTAATAGAGCCTTTTTTCGATATATCCTATACTTAGCAAGAGATATTTCTGTCTCACTAATTCCCTTGTTTGCATTCTCTGCTATCTCAGCTCTTAGTTGGTATTTGAAAAACTGATACATAATACTAGAACCAGGTTGTGTGGTAAGAAGTTCTAACTCTTCGGATTCATTTGATAACTGTTCCTTGAGATTAAGTTCTCTATCTGAGGCCTGCTTAAATGCTTCTTCTAAGGTTATTGCACTTTTTTTCTTTAATAATCCTCCTTTTTTTGCTTCTTCCCATTCACGTTCGAGAGATCTTTTGTTATTAGAGACTCTTTTTAGTTCACGACCAATGTCAGCAGCCCTATTTCTTGCATCAACCCAGTCCAAAATATTTTGATGCCATTCTTTTTTCTTATCAGGAGTTAGCGAATTATCAGGAATAACAGTATTTCCATATTTTGCTAAAACACGTCTTAATACTGATGCATCAGATTCATAGTCTGCACGAGAATAAGGCTTTAAGGAACTAACAGACTTTTGATAGAGTCTTACTTTTTTATTAAGCTCTACTTTACCCTCCGCGAGAACATTATTAATTTCATGTTCTGTTGGGATCCAATCAGGAATACCTGCAATGAGAAGAATTTTTGTTTTTTCCTCAGCTGAGAACCGATCTAACAACTCTTTTTCAGGAGCAAAGCTGATTCTTTTCGGTTCTTCTTTAGAAACATAACTAATCTTACATCTAAAAGGAGAACGATAGTCGATGTCGTAATAATAGAGTTCCATATCTTGAGAATTCTCTATGATTCTATTATATTCAAAAAGCTTAACTGCATCACCCAGGAGAGAATCGCGGGTGGACTGCAAGGAATTATATTTTTTCTTACACTCTTGAGACTCCCTGTTTTGACCATTATTTATGATGCTCAAAGCATAGCGACGAAGTTGATCCATGTGCTTTAACCGTTGATCTTCCAGAGATTTTTCTACCGCTGCATATTCTTTCTTAGCCAGTTCAAGCGCATCTTTTTGATCATGAGCTTGAAAAATTTCATCTAGTACTTTTGATCCCGGTTCTGCTGTCAGAATTCTAAGTTCGTTTCGTGTAGATTCTAAATTAATTTTACACTCTTTAAGTTTTTGCTCAGTTTCAAAAAGTTCATTTCGATAAATAGTTGTTTTACCAAACCATATCCTTGTCTTTTCTTCCTCTGCTAATTGAGACTTAATTGCTGAAATCCTCCCTTTTAAATCCTCACGATTACCACGAAGATCTTCCATCTTATTTCTAAGATCGATCCAATCTATGATATTTTGATCCCAAGTGTCTTTTTCGTAAGGAGTTAAATTTTCTGGAGGGAGAATTCTAGGAGTATATTTTTGATAGACCTGCTGCAAAAGAAATTGATCAGACTCGCTATCATGATCACGATGAGAGAGAGCACTCCTCTTTAATTCTAGATTATCTGCATGATTATCTATTTTGTAAGCTACAGAAACAGACCTTGCATACGGAGAAAGTGGCTGCTCTGTTTTCCCTGACTCTAATGACGGTGTGGATAGGTAGTTATCTATTTGATTTAGTTGTCGAGTAAATGCCTGGATATCACGGTTAGTTTTAATAATACCAAGATTAGCTTCATCAATTTGTCTATTAATCTCTTCTTGAGTATTTGATCTAAACCTCCTAATAGTTTTTTGAGCCAAGCTGCATTTTCTACGTCTCTCAGTGGCATCAATATACAGATCTTGATAACTTTTTAGTCGTTGTTGTGCTTGCTCTAAACGATTAATAATATTAATACGTTCCTGGTCAATACCTTCTAATAAATTATCGAAAAAAACATCAGAGTTAGATTGTGATTTTTTCAAGAGAGGATCATTGTTATCATAGCTCCTTTTTTGAAGATGTTGTTCTCTTACTCTGCTGTTACTGGTAATATCGTGGCTACTAGTCATCTCTTGATGAGGGATGCTCTCTTTAGAAGTGAGTAGTAAGCCTTCTCTATGTTCCTCAGTATGATTGGGAAGAGATTCTTCTTCTGGAAGTCTATGGCCATCTGTTATCATTACTCCTACAACAGCAGCAGCTATGTTTGCTAACTCTTCGGTAGATAAAGTATTAGCGGCAACAGCTTCAGGAGATATCATCGATAATCTGCTAATACCAGAGTGAACAACTATTTTGAAAGGTTGCCTTGAGCAGCGGAGACTAGAAAGTGAATTTTCTTCATCCTCAGTAAGTGTAAACGTTGCTTTAGGATTCAGGATGATGTTATTGCTTGCTAATTCATAAGCTCCCTTTTCTGTTATTTCAAAACTGGGATCAGAGCTTGGAGTTTCGGAGTTCTCTGAAGGAAAAATTGAGATTGGGGTTCTGGCTTCATCTTTATCGACGATCTGATTCTCTAGCCAGTTGCAATAACGCATCGCTGACAATGGATCAATGAAGGTAACAGGAGTATATTTTTCTCCTACACATTCATAAGAATAATGACCTGGTTCACCTTCTCTAATAATAGGGATTCTACATCCTTCTTTCATCACTGTATCGTAGAGATGATGAGGATCATCAGCAGCAACATCGTTCAGAAAAGTCACATAATCAGCGCTCGTAACAGTAATAATTTTAACACAGCTCGTAAGGTTTTCTGAGGATGCTGAAGTTGCTCCTATTTTTTTTATATTCACAAAGCTTATAACCAGAGTAATCAGCAGAATGCGAATAGATAAATTTGCAAGGTTTTTCATGTTTTAGAAAAAGCCTAGCATCTCTTTTTTAAAATCTCACTGAATTTTTTGTAACACTGATTACAGAGTATTTTTTTATAAATTACTCGTATCACAAATTTTGTATTTATAGCCTGTCCGCTTAAAACCTAAAAACGGCTAGTGGCTCTTCATAAATTAGTGCAAGTATGCTTAGCCCGGATATTTCATCCCGTCGTTTCAAACGTGAATGAAAATGAGAAAGTTGGCGTAAGGAGTTGGATCGGAAGCTTATTTGTTATGAAGCCGTGGCTAACCTGCACGGTTAGTGAGGCTTTAGAACGAACAGCTTCAGGCCGACTATATTGCGT
>JBIRBD010000092.1:0-8168 GCA_044326465.1 Chthoniobacterales bacterium | reverse complement strand
CTGTGTGCTAAGTGATCCATGCTGATAATATCAGCCTTTCGACCTGCTAGGCTTTGTAAAATATCACCGAGATTTTCTTTCGGCACATCGATGTAGACGCTTTCAAGTGGCTCCAAGAGAGCTCCTTTCTCATCGCGCTTGAAGATAACTTCAGGACGTGAAACCAAAAGTTCAAAACCTTCACGACGCATCTGTTCGACGATAACAGCAATTTGCATTTCACCACGGGCTTTGATTTGGAAATGGCCAGCGGTGTCAGTATCTTTGACTTCGATGGAAACATTGGTGCGCGTTTCTTTAATCAAACGTTCGCTGATTTGACGAGCGGTCACCAGTTTTCCTTCTTTGCCGGCAAGAGGGCCATCATTGATACAAATTTTCATCGTAATCGTTGGAGGGTCGATATCAACGAAAGTAAGGGCCGGACGCTCATCGCTGTCGGTCAATGTCTCACCAATGAAAACATCTTCAAAACCGCAGAGGCCGACGATATCGCCTTCTTTAGCTTCTTTGAGTTCAATTTTTGCGAGACCTTGGTGCCCAAAAATCGCAGTGACCGGTTTTTTCTCGGGCTTTCCATCTTTGTGAATGCAGACAATGCTATCGCCGACTTTTACTTTTCCGCTGATGATGCGGCCATAGGCGATACGTCCCAAATAATCGCTATAATCGAGATTAGAGACGAGCATTTGGAAATAATCGACGTCTGCTTTTTTTGGTGCAGGAATATGTTTTACGATCGCCTCGTAAAGCGGTTCCATCGTGCTGCTTTCTTGATCGATTTCGTGTTTTGCATAGCCTTGCTTAGCACTTGCATAGACAACAGGAAAATCAAGCTGCTGATCGTTGGCTCCGAGCTCCAAGAAAAGTTCAAAAACCATATCAAGCACTTTGTGAGGGCGTGCATTTTCACGATCAATCTTATTGATGACTACAATTGGCTTTGCCCCATTTTCGAGCGCTTTTTTGAGAACAAATTTTGTCTGAGCTTGAGGGCCGTCGTGAGCATCCACAACCAAAAGAACACCATCCACCATCTTCATGATACGCTCGACTTCGCCACCAAAATCAGCATGTCCCGGAGTATCGACAATATTGATATGATAATTTTTCCATTGAAAGGCAGCGTTTTTAGCTTTAATCGTAATTCCTTTTTCACGCTCGAGATCCATCGAGTCCATAATGCGATCTTCAGAAGCCTTGGCCTCATTAGCACGGAATGTGCCTGCTTGCTTAAGGAGCTGGTCGACCAGTGTTGTTTTACCATGGTCAACGTGAGCGATGATGGCGATGTTGCGAATGGAATTCATAAGTAATGTAAAAAGTTGAGGCGTTGAGGAGTTTAATTCTAGGGCGCTTTACGGTTGAGAATGCGCATAGAATCATCCTTCAGTTTTTGTTTAGAAATGAAGCCTCTTTTCTGGACGAAAACAAAAGGGCAGGCATTCTCTAAGACTTCTTGCTTGTTGTCAATGCCTGTCTACTAGGCAATAAGTCGCCGAGAAGCCTTGCTTATTTCTTGTAAGGTTATGTCGCTGCTGACAAAAGCCTCTCCTAAGCGTGGTGTGAGTACGAAGCGAATGGCTCCTTGCTGAAATTTTTTATCGCGTGCAAGAGCTTCTAAAATTTTATTGAGAGAAAATTTCTGCGGTATCCTTATTAGGAAACCACATGACTTTAAGATGGTTATGATTTTTTCTTTTTCCTCTTCCGGTAAGCCAGCGTGCTGTACGGAAAGATCAAGTGCTGCCACCGTGCCAAGAGCAATCGCTTCCCCGTGAGAGAAAATTTCATAATTGCCAGCAGCCTCGATTGCATGGCCAATCGTATGACCAAAATTCAAGAGAGCTCGTCTTCCCGAAATTTCGCGCTCATCCTCTGCCACGATAGATGCCTTGATAGCGACGTTGTGTGCAATTAAATTGCTGAGATCTTCATTTTGATCCATTGGTAACAGTTTTAACATTTCCCGATCGGCAATGATGGCATGTTTAATCATCTCAGCAAAACCGTCGTAAAAAGTTTTTTTTGGTAATGTTGAGAGCAGGGCTGGATCTGTAATGACCAGGCTAGGCTGGTAAAATGTACCGAGGAGATTTTTTCCGAGGCTGCTATTGACGCTTGTTTTTCCGCCAATGGAACTATCAGCCTGTGCAAGGAGTGTCGTTGGAATTTGAACAAAGGGAATGCCGCGATAAAAAATGGAAGCAACAAATCCTGCAAGATCACCAATAACACCACCTCCTAGAGCGAAGAGAGAGCTGTGACGATCAAGTTTAGCGTTGATCATCTGATCGCCGATTGCTTCGGCT
The DNA here is from genome assembly GCA_044326465.1 of Chthoniobacterales bacterium. Lineage (GTDB taxonomy): Bacteria > Verrucomicrobiota > Verrucomicrobiia > Chthoniobacterales > UBA6821 > CAIWMF01. Next base: position 5,856 of record JBIRBD010000092.1, on the reverse strand, counting down.
TGTGCAAGGGATTTTGAGTTTTCGCCGGCGGGAACGGTAATAAGAATTGGATCGAAGCTTGCCGCACGTAAAGAACTCATCAGCGTTTCCGCATGAAGTGGGCCCACATTGCTATCGGTGACAATGGTACAGCGTCCTGGTGAAATCAGCTTTGCTGCCTCGTTCCCTGTGGAAGAGAGAATATTTTTAGCGATGACAACGTCGTAGGAGTTATGAGTTAGAGGGACGTTGATGTGGGGCATAAGGGCATGTTAAAGGCGACAGGTTTTCGAGAGCTGAGTAAACGCTGAAAATTTTCAAGCCAATTAATAGAGAGTGCAAAAAATATTTTTCAAATCTACTGTCGTAAAAAATTCTTCCTGTCACCTGTTAGCGAAGCGCCCTGTAACCTGAAACCCTGTTACTTCTGTATCGTCACCGGCGTTCCCATCGGTGTGACTTCGAAGAAAATCTTAGCCATGCGATCAGGAAGTCTAATGCAGCCATGCGAGTCAGGTACGCCAGGCAAGAAGCCGGTGTGCATGCCAACACCACCATAGATTCTCATAAAATAAGGCATTGGAGATCCTTGAAATTTTGTGCCAGGGGGTTTTGAGTCGGTAGTAAGAATATTTTTAGAAATTATATTCCCTTTATCATCAACATAATCTCCACATTCTGAAGAGACGTGATGCAGGTCTTTTTGACAAATCTTATAATGTCCAGGTTTGGTATCGCGCCCTTCACTTCCAGTGGAAATTGCAGAAACCCCGACTAGCTTATTCCCTCTGTAGTAGTAGAGACGTTGTTCGCTGATATCAATGAGAATAGAAGCAGCGCCGCTGCCCTCGTCGCCATCCCAATAAGAATTCTGATCGGCATAATCAGCTCGTGCTTGACGCAATAACGATCCATCGGTGCCTAGATAGGGGGTTGTTTTATCATTAAGTCGGTGGTCATACGACGCGCAGCCTGATAAAATGAGGCTTGCGACTCCAATGATTGCTAATAGCTGAAAAAAAAGAACTGATTTGCGCATGGATGTTTTTAAAACGATCTCGTTAGCAGGTCAAGAAAGGTTAGGATCGATAAGTGTTCCACCGACGATAGTGACAATGCCTCGTTTTGTTAGGACGAGGGAGGGTTTAGCTTTTGTTGTTATCAATTTTTTTCGATCGATGATTTTTCCATCGAGATCAACATGTGAGTAAATAAACCTGCCAAGCGTCTCGTTTTGTAAAATATGAATATGATTTTTTGCATCAATAAGAATCTCTGGTTTTTTGTAAGGCAGGTACGGTCCAAGGCAATGCGTACAAAAAACAATTTCAGACGCTTTATCTTCAATCCGTAAATAGAGAGCTGTATGATCGGGGAGGCGATGTGATAGCAGGCTAATGGTTCGCATGCCTCGTTCTTCATGATCGAGCGGCCCGCTAACGAACCCGTTCAAGGGACTGGCTTGTTTTTCTTTAGAGAGTTCTCCTCTTTGAGAGTCTGACGACGTTGAAAGAGATGGAGTTTTCTCATTCTCAATCCTGCTAAAAGAATACGCTCTAACTACTTGCTTCCATAGTAACCGCCCCTCTATAATTGCAATTGTAAGTGGAGGTGAACTAAAATAATGGTGAAATTCCGGAATGTAAACCAGCGCACGAAGGCGGTAGCTTCCAACATCAGAAATTGGGTAGAGGCTTGTTATGTTAATGCAGCTGGTACGTGTTTCTCCCGCAGCAATACTCAATGGTGGCATTTCATAATGGAGATTATTCGGTGGAAGTGGCGTTCCATTTGATGTTTCAATATTAAACCCAAACCATCGGTAAGCATCGTTATCGTCTGCCAAGAGGAGAGGGCTGCCTGAAAAATTTTTGATCGATGTTGTAACAAGAAGCGGCTCGTAAAGCATGTAGAGTGAGCGCTCCATCGATACTTCAACAACAACTTGGGCCAAGAGTTGTTTCTCCAAGCTGAAAAAAACGCAGAAACAGAAGAAAAAAAAGTGAAAAGCTTTGGTAAGGGAAAGCATTCAGGGCTTCTAACATAAGACTCAAAAGAAAGCAGTATTTTTTTAAGTCGTTTTTGTCCAAGCTTCAAACAATTTGATTTTTTTAAAAATCTGAGTAGTAGAGGAAAATGTTTATTATTATTGACATTAATTGAAATACTTAGAAGTTAACTGAAGTTGTTAACTTTCTAGACCGCATGAAAACCACCTGCCAAACCAAAAAAACGATCGCATTAGTTTTATCTTCTATGGGTATTTTCACAGTGCCCAAAATGCTTCTTCAACAGAACCTGCTCTTCTTTTTTTCCGATGATGAGAGTCATGAATGGGAATTTTTCCCCAGGTCGCTTGCTTCAACTCTTGACCTAAAAACGGCAATGGATCGTGGAAACTTAACGCAATATGCTCAGCCTCAAAATAATTTTCAAAAACCCTCACGTACCCATTGGGTATGCCACGGGCTTTTAAAAATCATTTTTAGACAAAGCTCTTACGTTAATTTTCTCACTCCCATCACCGTTTTTAGGTTTAACCTCAAAAACAACTGGTTTCCTTAGTTAAGGCATCAGCTAGATCGATTTCTGTAGGTGGAGATAGCGGTATTTTATAATATCGCTCGGTTTTAAACTCTTTTTTGAAAGTACTTGATTAAGAAACGGAACTCTTATTTTTTAAAAAATCATTTTTAAACCAAGATATTATAAAATCTCATCCATCCTAGCTACGAAACTCGGCCCAATAACCTTCCAGAACACCATCGTAAAAAAACCAAAATTTTTAATTATGAAATAATATTAATTACAAACTGAAGGGATTTTTATGAACGAGCCGCAGAAACTTTTTACTAAGATTGATAAGCTAATCGATGTTTGGTGTGAACGTCGTTGTTTGAAGCCATTGAGCTATCTTTTACAAAATTACCCATTTTGTGAGGAACTAAGAGGCCAATGGGAAATGCTTCTTCAATCACTCGAAGAGATTGACTCTTTGCATGGGCATGAGTTGACCCTTGATGAAAGAAAATTACTTAGTGAGCTCATTCATTCTGTGGAAAGAAATCCATGGAGTTTTTATGAAATTTCATAAAATTTGAGCGTTAGGCATACTATTCCCTCCAGTGTTTCCCCCCAGTGCACCCTCAATGCCAATTTTTTAGGAAGTTTGTGGGGTAAGTAGACTCTTATATGTTGAAAAAGTGAGATCCTTGCACCATGCAAAGATCTCACTTTTTCAACATATAAGGCTCTATCTCTGTAGAAATTTCAAAAAAATCTGACGAATGCCCTTTGGATCAGGTCCTAAAGGAAGAATGATAGAAAAGAAACGGCGAATTTCTACGCCTCTAATCGCAATCGTTTTGAGAGAACTATTCGTGTCTTGATAAGGAAGGCAGGTTTTTGAAATAAATCCAATGCCAATGCCAGTTGCAACGACGCGTTTGATTGCTTCTGTGTTGGGCAATTCTTGAATAATTTTCAGATGGCTCGGCAAAATGTTATTTTGTTTCAAGCTTCGCTCAATGCATTGACGCGTTCCGGATCCTTCTTCGCGCAAGACGACGGGGTATTGGAGTAGTTGTTTTAGTGAAGTCGACTTTTTAAAAGCCAACGGATGTTTCGCAGAAACGATAACTACAATTTCATCTTCGAAGAATTTTGTCTTTTTTAAATCATGTCGGTCGCATGGAGATTCGATCAGCCCGACATCAATGCGTTGGGACAATAGGGCATTAATCATAGCATTGCTATTTCCTCCAGTGATTTCAACCTCAACACAGGGATGTGCTTTTTTAAAAGCCACAAGAATTTCTGGTAAAAAATAACCTGCTATCGTTGTGCTGGCACCAAGGCGTATGCGGCCTTGAAGCGGTGAATCTTTGCGGCGGATTTTTTCTGTCACTTCCTCTGAGAGTTCGCTGACACGTCGTGAGTGAGCGAGTAAAATTGCCCCTGTCTCCGTGAGGGTAACGCCATTTCGAGATCGAATGAAAAGCGTTGTTTGAAACGAATTTTCTAAAAATTTAATATGTTGTGTAACAGCTGGTTGTGAAATCCGTAGTGTTCGAGCAGCCGCGCTAATGCTCTGTTGCTCGGCGACGCGAGAGAAAACCTGAAGGCGATAATCCATTTTTTAATCATAATATAGTCTTATGGCTTATCAAAAAATAATATTATTTAAGTTATGGATATGCTCTTAAATTGTAAGCGATGAAATTTCATTGCCCTCATTTTCGCACAGGTGTTGCTCTTACAATTTTTAGTGCTACGGTGGCATTGCAGCTAGAGCAGCTTCCCTTCGTTAGTCATCTTGGAACATTGCCTATTGCATTATTGCTGGGAGTTGTGATGCGGGCCCTATTACATATTTCAAAAGACCAGCATCTCGGGATCGGTTTTTCAGCCAAACATTTTTTGCGCATCGGGTTTGCTCTTCTTGGTGTGCGTTTTAATATTGCACTTCTTGCGCAGGCTGGCCCTCGTGTTTTTTTGATAGCCTTTTCTGTTGTTGCTTTTGGTCTGTTGGTCTTTCCTTGGGTGGCACGATGCCTAGGCTTACGTGGGAGCATGCCACTTCTTATGGCAATTGACACATCAATTTGTGGTGCTACTGCTGTGGGTGTGGCTGCGCCAGTACTGTATGCAAAAGATGAAGATATTGCTTTGGTTGTTCCTATCTGTAGCCTCATTGGAACAGCTGGAATTTTTATGTTAAATGGCATTGCTCACTTGCTACAATTTTCTCCAAAAGTTTTTGGTATTCTTGTTGGAGCAACATTGCACGAGGTTGCTCAAGCTATGGCTGCTGCCAGCATGATGCCTGGAGCATTGGATTCAGCAGTCATCACAAAAATGATGAGGGTTGCGCTTTTGGCTCCCGTAATTTTTATTTTGCAAGTAGCGCTTGTAAAAGATCGTCGAGGGAAAAATCTCAGTAACGAAAATAACTGGAGAAAAATAATAACGTCCGTCTGGTTTCTCTTTGGATTTTTGATTGTTGGTCTAGCCAATGCTTTTTTATTACATGCTCTGCCTTATCAACGGAATCTTATCCACAATATTGATGAAAAACTTTTAGCCCTGGCTACTTTTCTGATGGCAATGGCCTTGGCTGGATTAGGTTTGCAGGTTGATTTTGAGCGGTTGCGCGAACACGGCATCCGTGTGGCAGTTGCTGCCATCATTGCGTGGCTGCTGCTTATTCTACTTGTCGCAACAGAAATTTATTTTATGAGGCTAGAAGTGTAATCAGTCCGACTGATCATCCCCTGCATCCTCTTTCGTAGGCTCTGGTTTTTCTTGCGATGATTTTTTGTCATCGTTTGTGTTCTTATTGACGTAGATTTCTTGAAGAACTTTTCCGATGAGTGGGGCAGCGTGGCTTCCTCCATGAATGGAGTTATCTCCAGGATCCCCTTCGTAGAGGGCTGCAAAGGCATATTGTGGATGATCGGCTGGAACAAAGCCTGCAAACCAGGCAGCGGCCCGCTGATGATTTGCTGGTCCCCATTGTGCCGTTCCTGATTTTCCAGCAACGTGAATCCCTTTAACCTGTGCGCGATGTGCTGTTCCTTGCGCATCTTCGGTGACATCCACCATGGCTGTGCGTAAAGTCTCTAGTGTCTCAGGTGTTATTTGAAGGTCATCACGAATACGGTCGGGATAAGCAGCTATCACTTTATTATCAGGTGCTTGAATTTGTTGGACAAGCCGTGTTTGGTGAAATTTTCCATCCATTGCAATGATTCCCATGAGTTGTGCCATTTGTAGGGGTGTTATTAAAATATCACCTTGTCCAATGCTCATGTTGGCAGTATCGCCCGGAAGAATTTTTCGATGTTGCACACGCAGCATATAATCATCATCGGGAAT
>JBIRBD010000017.1:0-20281 GCA_044326465.1 Chthoniobacterales bacterium | reverse complement strand
CTTTTGGCATTTTCAGCACGATACCAGCTTATGGATTGGTCCGATTTATTCTTACTCCATGCCTGATCTCCATTTTTAGCGTCGCTAGCTACATCGAGTTTTAATTGAGCTATTTGTGCTAGGGTAGCGTTCAGATCATGAGAGTTGAGTGACCGAGATTCTTTTCCTTCTGCTTTCCTCATGGCTTGATCTCTTGCCTCACGGGTTGCTGTTGCAAGTCGTTCTTCATAAAATCTCGCATCTTCAGCTGCTTTCTTTTCAGCGGCCTCTTTTACTTTGATTGCCTTTTTCTCTGCTGCCTCTAGCTCTGCTTGCATTGCTGCTAATCTAGCTTCTCTTTCTCTTGCTGCTGCAAGCTGCTCATCTGCAGCAGCTTTTTTTCTTACCTTTTCTTCCGCTTCCCGTGTTGCTTGTTGAGTCGCTGCTCTTAGTCGTTCTTCGAAGAGTTTTGCCTCTTCAGCTGCTTTTTTGTCCGCTACTGCTTGCGTTGTAGCTACGTCTTCTTTCGCTTTTTTAAGTGCCTCTTCCATGGCGGCGAGTCGATCCTCCACTGCTTTTACCTCAGCTGCTGCTTGTTGGTCTGCTACTAGTTTCTCTTGTGCTTCGACTGTTGCGTTGGCTATTGCTTTTTGAACTTCTTTTTTATCCGCTACTCGTTGATCTACTGGCGATTGAGTGTCGCCATCTTGAATTTTTCTGTCTGATGGAATCGAAGAAATTGAAGGAGTCTTATTGTGTTTTGCTCTAACTGCTTTTAAAGCCCTCCCCCACTCATCGGCTTTTTCTTCTGCGGTTGTGGTATCAGCTAATAGTAGATTTTTATCTCTTGCATTGGCTGTCTTATTAGCTGCTGCTTCTCTCGCTTCCGCTGCCATTGTCCATGCTTTTTTAGCTAATCGACATGCCTCAATGTAGGCTTCTGAGTTTGCTGGAGTATCTGATTGAAAAGCTCGGAATCCTGCAGCTTGGGCAGCTGTTTCTAAACGAACGGCTTCTTCCCAAAGAGCCACGTGATCGTTCTCAAGCTTTATGCGGCCTCTGACTGATGGATCGATTCCTAGGTCTATTCCTCCTACAGTAGTAGGTGATGTCATGCTTGATGGTGACTCGGGATCGCCAAAGCGGACTCCTCTCTTCGTAGGATTTGTCCCATTTTTTTTGGCCTCTTTCCGTTGAAAATTAATCAATCTCTTCTCTACTACATCATGGTCTTCTTTCGCTCCTTCTGCGATTTTCTTAGCCTGTTTGAGTGGTCTGCTTCTTATGGCTAGTTCTGCTTTACGCGCTCCTACGGCAACTATTTTGACGGCAGGTCCTACAGGAAGGCCCATAAAATGAGCCCCTCCAACGGCATCCACGAGTGTTCCAACAGCAGCATCACTTTTTTCTGCAAGCGTTTTTTCTCCACTCTGAGCATCAAAAGCTGTTTGGTGCTTTTCATAAAATTCTTGCGTTTCAGTGAGGTTTATTTTTTTTCTTTCTACATGCGAACTCAAGGCGTCTAGATCTGATTCTTTGGTGCCTAGGATGTTGTGCTCGGTAATCCGTTTTTCAACTTTGTTGATGTATTGAAAAATGTTAGCACTTCCTAAAGAAAAGGAGTCCCAGACGGAGTCTCGTTGTCCTGGAATCAACCTTCCTGCAAGCTCTCGAGAATATTCGTTCCTTAAAACATCTTTGAAGGCCAAGGCAATTGTTTTGTTCTCTTTGACACTCTTGCTCATATCCAAAACAGAGGATTTGCTCGGTATAATTGCTTCGGTGTCCCCTTCATCAATGATGAGACGATCAGCCATGGGATGTTCCAGCGCAGCAGTCGTGAAATCAACAAGCCCGAGCGTGTACTGAGTTCGTTTTCCCATCGATGCCGTCGTACGCGCGGAGGCTGCACTCTGTGACGAAGCGCAGCTTTGAAGGGAAGTGTCGGAGGTATCTGAGCAATCGGAAGCACGATCGGAAGAAACATCTAGTGCTGTAGATTCATTGGCACCCGGTCTTACATCGCCACCAAATCGTGTCATGAGCTCGGGACATAATGCGAGTAATGCGGCGAAGCCTACTGCTCCACTTACATCGGTGATGTAAGAGTTGAAGTTAGAAGTTGAAGTAGGGGAAGAAGAAGCCAGCGTCAACATTGTTGAGGGAACTTCCACTTCAAAGGTTTCACTATTACAGCTAAGATAATCATCATTAGGTTCTTCCTGTAGCCTGTAGCCTGTAGCCTGTAGCCTGCCAGCTTCGCTGGCCTCTGCCTTTAGCCTATCAGCGCAGCTGGTTCCTGCCTGCAATTTATCAGCGTAACTCGTTTGAGCTACATGGCTAACGTAGTGAATGGGAAAATTCTCTCGACCAGCAATGACTTCGTAACGATAGCTTCCTGGCTCTCCAACGCGCACAATGCAGGCTGTAGCGGGATCAGACTCCATTGCCTCATTGTAAAAATAGTGAGGATCTGAGGCTGCAACCTGATTTAAAAAATCACAATATTGACTCGCTCGCACCTGCTCGGCTCGCCCTTCGGGCTGCCTTTGGCAGTCTATCCCGCGGCTTCCCTGCCAGCGGTATTCACTTGCAGTAACTACCCTCGTCGTGGCTGATGAGCCAGCCGAAGTAAGAGTCGCTGGAGAAGATGACTCTATTTTCGGCAATTCTTTTCCATCAGCCATCGGCCATGCTCCTAACTGAGCAGACCATAATGCACTAAGGAAGATGAAGGTTATAAGGGAGAGGGGGTTTTTCATAGGATTCATAGCGGCGAGGCGATCAATTTAGGAGGTTAAAATTTTTTTTCGACTACTTAATTTCAAAGAAATATTTCTTAGAGCCATATAAGCTAGATTTGAAGAAGGTCTTAAATTTCTAGCTTTAAGTCTCTAACCATCAGGCTATAGCACCATCACCCATTTCCATGCGACACGTACCGATGCTCTAACTCGCTTGAAAACTCAGCGGCAAAGTTATCGCAAGAGACAATCATGGAGCGAACGCTCGTTACTAAAAAATTGTAACCGAACATCGCAGGAATGGCCACGAGCAGGCCAGTGACCGTTGTAATCAGTGCTCCGGAGACACCAGGAGCCATCGCGGCAAGACTGGCACTTCCTGAAGCGGCAATTCCCCCGAACGCATCCATCACACCCCAGACCGTTCCAAGTAATCCAACAAAGGGTGCACCACTTACTGCGGTTGAAAGAATGATCATTTGTGATTCAAGTTGCAGCGCTGATTCCCCAACAGCTCGTTCCATGGCTGCTATCACCGAACGCATTTGCGATGGAGTAATGCGAGGAGCCATTTGCAAACGTGCTTTAAAAGTCTCATCTACTTCCATTGAACCGAGCAATTGAAAGCAAAGCTCATTACAGCCTGCTTGATAAATTTGGTAGAGAGGAGAACCTTCAAAATTTATTTCTTGTTCAAAAATTTGTAACGGCTGACGATCTTTGCGAAAAAGTTCCATAAAAAGCCTTGATTGCTTTTTTGCAAAATGAAGCACACGAATTTTTGTGAGCATCACTGACCAACTAAAAATAGATCCAACAAACAAGGTCAAGAGAACCATCTTGCCTTCAAACGTTGATTCTTGAAAGGCGTAGATAATGCCGCTGCCAATGAGAAACATAGGAAAATGAAAAAGAGGAAGAGCCATGAATAAGATTAATAGACTATAGACTTTAGGCTATACTCGTCACGAATGAAGATTCGGATTTTTTACGCAGGAAAGACAAGTAACAAACCCTAAAAATCAAACGCGAATGGTTATTCTTTTAAAAATGAGCGCTTCCCGGACAAGCTCTACTTATACTCTTCATTAACAACAACTAATCCAGGTATTCTTATGAAAATTTTCCAGCCTACAGCCTATAAACTAGAGCCTAGAGTCTATTTCAGACTTCAGTCTGTCGTCTCCTTGGCACTCCTCTTCTGCGTTACTATCACATGCGCTCTTGGACAAACCTCTCATCAAATAGGGCCAGACCTCTCTCCTCCTGCTCTAAAATCAGGTGATAGGAGCCAAGCAGTGCCACCACCGATAGAGGAGGCAATGCCACCGCAAGAAAATCATTATGATATTTTAAGTAAAATATTAATTCCAATGACCGGCGTTTTTTTTGGAGGGAGTCAATCTTCTGTACGAGCGATGAAACTTCACATGACGATCGAACAGGCATTAGGAAATCTTCCGGTTGCATTGAAAGGAGCTACAGTGCAAGCGGCGCTACAATATCCTGATAAAATTCGTATTGAAGCACCACTCGGTAATAGTCTCATTAGGATTTGTCGCAATGGAGATAATGTTTGGGTATTCCCTGGTTCAAAAATTACACCATTTCTCAATACTGATCAGAGCGCGTTACCATCAGGATCGCAGCCCACTATGCCACTTCAACTTCCGATCACAGCAGAGCAAACAATACTTTTACCTGCACTATTTCAACTCAATAACAACATGGAGATGGCCACAGTGAAAGGAATTCCCTGTAGAGCACTTCGCGGTAGCCTAATGACAGAATTCGCTAAGAGGACGTCTTTAGAAGATCTCTCTACAACTATTTGGGTTGCGAAGGGATATTCTCCAAAGCGAATTGATTTCAAGCGGGAACATTTTTCCCTGGCAATTATCATTGATGACTTGAGCTATAGCGCATCGCTCCCCTCATCCACATGGGAAGCGCCAAAAAATGAGAAAGATATTTACCGCTGTGGAGCAAGTCGAGTTCAAGAATTACTTGATATGGTTATGACTTCACCCAAGGTGAACTGATTGGTATTCGTTCAGGAGCCCGGAAAAGTTAAAGATAACAAGCAACGTTTAAAAAAAAAGAATTCACCACAAAGACTACACAAAGAACACAAAAAGAATTTTTTTATAAAAAAATTCTAAGTACTGAATGACCAAAGCAAAAATCCTGTAGCCTGTAAACCTGTAGCCTGAGCCCCTTACCCGTTCTTCTGAACGGGTACAACTTCTTCATGGCTTCATCTTACTATTCCAAAGCGCGATCTCTTTTGATTCAGCAGCAAAGAGCGCCTCAGGGCTATCGACAATTTTAATGCTGATAATTTTGTCCCCTTGTTTGACCGCATTAACGACATCTTGCCCTTGATCGACGGCTCCAAAAACAGAATGTTTTCCATCGAGCCAAGGAGTAGGAACATGCGTAATAAAAAATTGGCTGCCGTTGGTGCCAGGCCCTGAATTCGCCATCGAGAAAATACCAGGACGATCGTGTTTGAGGGATGAATCAAATTCATCAGCAAATTTGTAACCAGGACCTCCCATGCCGGTTCCCGTCGGATCGCCACCTTGAATCATAAAGTCAGGAATAACACGATGAAAGGTGAGGCCGTTATAATAGCCACGCTGCGCAAGGTTCAAAAAATTAGCGACCGTCTTAGGAACTTTACTTGCAAAAAGGGTTGCATGAATAGCCCCCTTCGATGTCTCCATAACAATATGAATGTCTGTGACCTTAGCGGTAGCTGGGGAAGCGGCTCCAGCAATACTTGACGCTGCATGAAGAATTCCTGAAAGTGCAAAGAGATGTTTTTTCATCCCTCCAGCTAAGCAGTATGGAAAAAGAAAACAAAGGAAAATCGTAATTGCTCATCTCCTTCTAGCGAAGAAGACGAGCAAGAAGTTGTTGGTTGTTGGTTATGTTTGTTCGAAAGATTTATTTTTTAAAAATCCAACTTTATCAGCCTCTTAGAGCAATGCTTCTTTTTTAGCAGCTAGAAAAAAAGTTATTTCTTCACTATCAACCGAGAACCGAGAACCAATAACCATTGCTTATCTCCAGAAGGAGATGAGCAATTACGGAAAATCAGCCGTGACTACTACGCTATTGGTGCTCCAAAGATTTTTCTAGCGCTTTTACACGATCAAAGAGTTTGTCAAGGTTGCTAATATAAAAATTATTTTGCTTCCAGCCCTGCATCGGTCGTGCCGGGCTGCCTATCAAGATAGCATCAGGCTTAACATTTTTACTCACGCCTGCTTGCGCTCCAATAATAGCTCGATCGCCAATTTCAATATGGCCACTTAATCCGACTTGCCCAGCAAGTGTCACGTGAGAACCTGTGCGCGTGCTTCCGGAAATGCCAGCTTGAGAACAAATAATATTATGGGGCCCGATGATCACGTTGTGGGCTATTTGGACAAGGTTATCAATTTTTGTTCCTATCCCAATATGTGTTCGACCGAAGCGAGCTCTATCAATTGTTGTATTAGAGCCGATTTCAACATCATCATCAATTTGAACAATTCCATGTTGTGGAATCTTCTTATGAATGCCTTCTTGAAAAAGATACCCGAAACCACACGATCCAATAACCACACCAGGATGAAGAGTGACGCGATTTCCAATGAGACAACGTTCGCGGATTGTAACATGAGGATGAAGCAAGCAGTCTTCGCCAATGCAAGTCTGCGGGCCAATATAACAATGCGCGCTAATGATAGTATTATTGCCAATAATGGCCCCTTCCTCGATCACGGCAAAAGGAGCAATGGAAACATTCGTGCCAATCGTTGCCTTGGGAGAAATAATGGCCTTCGCGTGAATGACGGGGGAAGATTCGGCTTTTTCTGGTGCCATGGCTGCAATCACTAAATCAAAAGCGACTGAAGGATTTTCTACTTTTATGAGAGCGGAGGAAAGTTGCTCGTCAAAATTTTTTGGAACTAGTACTGCAGTTGCTTTTGTTTGACGAAGGTCGCTCAAATAACGAGGTGATCCATAAAAGGTGACGTCACCTGCTACGGCATCTCTCAACGAAGCGAGTCCAAGAATAGAAGATTTGGCGGCATCAGGTGAGGAAGAAAAAATTTCACCATTAACCAAGAGAGCAATTTCTTGCAATGTCATCATTGGGATTTCTCGAAAGTTATACGATTAACGTTTGATTTTTAATTTTTACCCTTTTTGCTTCGTTATCGGATTTTGCTGAAAACGAAAATTTCAACGTAAAAACCTAAATTTGCACACGCGTGGTATCTATTAGTGGGCTTATTTTGAAGAAGATTTTTTATTGAGAACAGCAATAACTTCATTACTGATGTCCAGATCAGGACGAGAGTAGAGAACAACAGGAACAGCTCCTGCGCTCAATCCTGATTTATCAAATACAATATCGAAGCCGCGGATTTTTGTCTGGTCGTTAACAACCTTCATAATTTCATCGATGATATCTTTTCTCATTCCGAGAAATTGATCTTGAAGCTTTTTCTGTTTAGCCGATCGGAAATCTGCAATCTCTCGATCAAGCATACGAACCTTCGCTAATTTTTCATCGTACTCCTTCATGTTCGCATTGCGGGCTTCTTTGCTGAGGTCGGTTTTTTCTAAGTCAGCCTCCAGTTTTTTAATTTCTTCCATTCCTTTTTTAAGAAGATCGACGCGCTCATTGAATTCTTTATTGGCTGATGCTTCAGAAGCGACGTACTGAGCCTGGGCATCTTTCGTTTTGTAATACTCACTAAAAATACAATTCATATCCACAATACCTACCTTCATTTCGGCATGAAGAGATTCAGCCATAAAGAGCACCGGAAAAATAACGGTAAAAAAACAAAAAGATAAAAATAATTTCATAGGATGACTGTGGCGGTGGTAATTGCTCATCTCCTTCTGGAGATAAGCAATGGTTCTCGGTTCTCGGTTGATAGTGAAGAAATAACTTTTTTCTTAGCTGCTAAAAAAGAAGCAGTGCCCTAAGAGGCTGATAAAACTGGATTTTTTTTAATAAATTTTTCGAACAAAAACAACTAACAATCGACAACTTCTTGCTCGTCTTCTTCGCTAGAAGGAGATGAGCAATTACTGACGGTGTTACTTAATACCGGTTAAAATTGAAATCCAACATTAAAGTTAAACTGTCCATTGCTCTTGTTGTAAGATTGTGACTGGATTGGATAGCCCCAATCAATACGCACGGGGCCAATGGGAAGTTCGAGGCGTGCGCCAATACCGATATCTCCACAGACCTGGCTGGCAGAGTAATCATAGGAGCCTGCATTCACAAATCCCCAATCCGTAAAGAGTGCGCCGCGGACCCGAGGAATAATTGGGAATGTTAATTCGGTCGTTCCATAAGCTGAGGAGTTACCGCCAATGGGATTATTATTTGCATCAACAGGGCTGACCTTTCGGAAAAAGAAACCGCGCATATCATTAGCTCCGCCGAGATAGAGCTCGTCAAAAATAGGAGGATTGTTCACACCCTGGGAACCTGTGCCCCAGGAATTCACCGCTGCTACGGCTCCTTTAAATTCAAGAATCATATCCCAGGGAAGGGGAAGATATTTTCTTCCTTCCAAGGTTAGGCCGTAATCTTGGACATTACCGCCGAGGCCGCCACCGGCACCAAAAGCAGACAACGTGATCACCTGTCCTTTGCGTGTTAGGAAGAGGCTGTCGCGACTATCCCAGTTTAGCGAACCAAGAAGAGCACTTTTAAAATAAGGACTGCTATTGGCATTCATTTGGATAGGGCTCGTCGCAGCTACGGAATTTGTCTGCACATTGAAGATTTTTACTTGTTCTGGACGGTATTCTAAGCTGCCTGACAAAAAGCGAGTAATTGGTTCCCGCGCTTGCAATGAAGCACCAAGGTTAGATTGTTGATATACAGGGCTTAAGAAGGAAGCTTCGTGGTAGAAAATTTCGCCTCCAACAGAAACTTTATACCCCATGAACCATGGCTCTGTAAGAGATAAAGTAAAATCCTTTGTCTGAATTCCGTACTGTACGCGTGCGCGGAAACGTTGACCTCCTCCCGTGAAATCAGGCCAGTTAAAAAGATCAAAATTAGATTGTTGAAGTTCAGCAAATCCGAGCAAATTATTAATTGTGCTATAACCTGCACCGAAATTAAGTGAACCCGTTCTCTTTTCTTCTACGATCACTTTGAGATCCTTTCGGCCTGGAATTAAAGTATCTTCAGGGACCATATCGACTTTTGAAAAATAATTTAAATTCATCAGCTGCGTTCTACTCAGATCAACCAATGTGTTATCGTAGAGTCCGCCTGGCTGCACTGATATTTCACGACGGATGACTTTATCTTTTGTCCGGGTATTACCTTGAATCGCAATGAGGTTGATATAGGACTGCACTCCTTCGTCAATGTGGTAAGTCAAATTAACCTGACCATCTGAAACAGGCGTAATTTGCGGCTGAATTCCGGCATCAACATAGCCTTTGGCACCATAAAAATCGCGTAACTTTTTTAAATCAGCACCCATGCCATCAGGTGTGTAAAGCGAGCCCTGGTGCATCTTCATTAATGTTTCGAGCGTCTCTGTAGGTACAATATTGACCCCTTCTAATGTAAGTTTGTTGATGTAATATTGTTTTCCTTCGCTAATGGTAAGAATTAAATTAATTCCTTTTTTCCCATTTGGCTCGGTTTGAACATCCGTCACCTTGGCATCAGCAAAACCTCTATTTTGATAAAGAGTACGAATAGCCTCCTCGTCTTCCTCTGTTTGCGATGGAATAAGGCGACCGTTTTTGGTCAAAAAGGAAAGAATATTAGCGGTCTTTGTTTTCATCACTTTCATCAAATCCTTTGGAAGTACTGATGGATTTCCAACGAAACTAATTTTTTGGACAATAAGTTTTGGTCCTTCACTAATGTGAAAAACCACTCTCATCCGCTTGCTTTCCTTCATTTCAGAAGTGATTGCATCGACTTGCACATCAGTGTAGTTACGATCTTCGTAGAGTTTGATAATTTTTTGACGGTCATCAGAAATATGCTCATCACTTAAGGCGTCACCAGGTTTTGTAGAAATCTCTTTTCTAATTTTAGAAGTTGGAATAGCTGCGTTCCCCTCGATGAGAACCTCTTCAACTTTATCTCGTCCTTGAAGCAGTACAGTGACTTTGAGGCCTCCTACGATTGGTTCTGCAAAAATTCGCGCGTTAGAAACTTGGCCTGTTGCGTAGAGAGCCTTAACGTCCTCTTCAACGAGGCGATCATTAAAAGGCTGGTCTACTTTAGTCGCCAAATTATCCAAGACGCGTTCACGGCTTAGTGTTGTTGGACCAACAAAGGTTACGACAATTTCTTTAACAAGAGGTGGAATAGGCCTTCCTCCAGAAACTTGTGCTTGTGTTGTTGGAGAGGAAAAAATAATCGCCGCCGTTAAAATGAAAAAGAGTCGAATGGAAAAAGAGATCATGGGAAACAGAAAAAGAGGATCCTAACAATCCGCTTTTTTTTTGCAATCACTTAGGGTAATTGCTCCACCAACGGTAAAAGCTCGCTGAGCTCATGAATGATAAAATCGGGTCGAGCCTCTGCCTCTTCTTCCGAGCCGGGGACTCTAATCCAAGCGGAAAGGATGCCAGCATTACGAGCCCCTGCAATATCACGTTCAAGGCTATTGCCTACCATGAGGGCTTCCTTAGCTGTGACCTTGAGCAAGGCCAATAAATTTTTAAAAATTGCCGAGCTTGGTTTTCCAATGCCATATTCTCCAGAAATAACAATTGCTGAAAAAAACTCCTCCAGCCCTGATGCTTTGATTTTTTCGCGTTGCAAGTCAGGTGCGCCATTGGTGAGAAGACCGAGTTTAAAATTTTTCGAAAGGATTTCTAGCACTTCACGAGCCGATGGCATCAGGCGTTGACAGCTGCGGCGAAAGGCTATGAAATCTTCCGCTAATTCTCCTGAATCAGCTTTTACTCCTTGCTCGGCTAGCGCCTGACAAAAAACTTCCTTGCGATAATTCAAGGCCCACGTTCGCAGTGACTTTAGCTCTGAGGTCTCTCCAAAAAAATTACCCCAGAGACATTCAAAAGCGCTGATTCCAATGGTATTACAAAAAGGATAGCAGGCGCCCTCTTCCCAGCGTTGTTGAGCTATTGCTTTGGCATCAACAACAAATTTTTCTGGATTAACGCCATGAATTTCAGAGGCCTTTTTTGCGACAAGCATGAAGGCGCTATGAGAGGCTGACTTGTCGAGAATCAGCGTATCATCAAGATCAAAAAAGAGTGTGCGAAGAGACATTGTTTAAATCGATCTTTTCCGGAAAAGCGATCTTTTCCGGAAAAGGTTAGGCTATAGCAGACAGAACTTTTTTTTGAAAATAAATTTTTCTGGAGAGTTTTAGCTGTCCTAAGCAGCTGCCTATTCCTATTATAGGGTTCATGTGCTGTTTTTGGTGTCGATTTGGCGAGATTGTTTCTTTAGTTTTCCTTGTTGTTTCGTTGATATTGGCAGGATTTATTTGGGCCCAGCGACGAAGAGTCGCTACGCTGAAGTACACACAAAACGAAATAAAACTTGAGGAAAATCGTGTCTTTAATTTTTTACACGGTTTGGGGGAGGCTTTTTCTGAAGGCATGCTCTCTAGCGAACTTCACCGCCTTATCGTGGAAGGAGCTGTTAATATTCTGAAAGCAAAAGGAGGAGCCATCTACCTCATTGACAATGACGGCAAAACCCTGGTTCCCTCATTTCTTTCAGAGAATCTTCCTCCGCTCGTTGTTATTCCTGAATTTGTAAGGAGGTCCGCTATAGGCTTTCTTTCATTGTCTTCCGTGGATAGAAAATTTTCTTCTACGACCCAAAATTTTTTGAGACTTCATGCTGTGCCTCGAGGTCAAGGCCTCATTGGAAAAGCATGGGAATGGAAGGAGGCCCGGTTTTTAGACAAAAAAGAACTCGATCCGTTATTAGTTGAGCAAGGTCTCTATTCAGCACTCCTAGGGCCTCTGATCTATCGTAATAAAACAGTAGGAGTTTTACTCTTAGCAAATGGTCCCAAATCAAAATTTTCTCAAGGAGGAATTGAAGTATTTAGTGCCATTGCAGGACAAGCAGCTTTTGCTCTCTATAATCAAGTAATTTATAAAGAAGCGAGCGAAAAGCAGTTTTTAGATCGCGACTTAAAAGTAGCACAGGATATTCAAAAATTTCTATTGCCTTCCAATCCGCCTGTAATGCCAGGATATCAAATAAGTGGCATCAATATTCCTGCCAGAGCACTTAGTGGTGATTATTTTGATTATATTGCCATTGATGAAAATCATGTAGGTATCGCAATTGCTGATGTCTCTGGAAAAGGAATTCCAGCTGCTATCATGATGGCGATGTGCCGTAGCGCTCTTCGCAGTCAATCCTCAGGACATCATTCTCCGACGAAAGTTCTTCAGCAAGTTAATCGACAACTTTATTCGGATATTAAAGAGGATATGTTTATTAGCATGGCTTACGTCATTATTAATCCTCATAGTAATGAGGCTTTATTAGCACGAGCGGGTCACGATGCACCTCTTCTTTACCATGCTCATGATGGATCCATTGAGGCTTTAAAACCAAAAGGAATGGCAGTAGGGATTGACAGCGGCGAAGTCTTCGATACATTTTCTAACGACTTTTCATTTCGTTTTGAGCAAGGGGACTGTCTTTTGTTATATACGGATGGAGTCACCGAAGCTCTTAATTCGGGAGGTCTTGAGTTTGGCCTAGAACGACTAATACACTCTTTTAAAGAAAGCGCTGCCGATAATTCATCAAATTTATTAAAGCGTTTGACCAACATGCTTCGAACCTTTGTTGCGCATCACCCCCAAAACGACGACATCACCCTTATCTCTATTCGTAAACTGTGAAAAAAACATCTCATTGCCATCAACAAGAAGATCAGCATTCTCAAGAAAATTCTCTTGATGATGCTTGTCAAATCGCTTCAGAGCAGGCCTCCATCTCAGAATCTGCTTCCAAAGTCGCTGGTCCTGCTGAAAAGCAAGAAACTAACGCAACAAAACCTGCGGCAGCTTCAATAGAGAGTGAAGACAAATCCTCAACTTCAGCCACTATTGACTTGCAAGCTGAAGTAAATAAATACCGCGATCAAGCGATGAGGACTGCAGCTGATTTAGAAAACTATCGCAAACGCGTAACTCGTGAAAAAGAAGATGCTATTCGCTATGCTAATAGGTCCCTTCTTGAAAAGTTGATTCCTATTCTAGATAATTTTGAACTTGGATTAGAAGCTGCTAAAGCTACTGCAGGTTCCGGTTCCGCAGGAATCATCAATGGTCTTTCGATGGTACAAGGTCAATTAACCGACTTTCTTAAAGACCAAGGGCTGGAGACAATTGATGCCACAGGCAAAATTTTTGACCCTAAATTTCATGATGCTATCGGTCATGAGCCCCACGATTCCTTACCTGAAGGTCATGTCATCCGTCAGATGCGCCGCGGATACCGTTTAGCAGATCGTTTGGTAAGGCCTGCAAGCGTGGTGGTGAGCAGAGGAGAGAAATAATACTAAAGCCTATAGGATGCAGATGATTTTCTTTGAAAATCAATATGGACAAACATTTCTTTTTTATTTAGTGAGGGAGTTCATTTTATCCGAAAGACAGCGAACGATTTTATTTTGATGACGAACTTATTTTTTCTTCCTATAGCCTATAGCCTTCAGCCTATAGCCTACTTTTTCAGCCTTCAGCCTTTAGTCTCCAGCCTATTCTAATGACCAAACGTGACTATTACGAAGTGCTCGGAGTTGCTCGTGCAGCCCAGCAAGAAGAAATTAAACGGGCTTACCGGAAGCTAGCAGTAAAATATCACCCTGATAAAAATCCTGGTGATGCTACATCAGAAACTCGTTTTAAAGAAATTGCTGAGGCTTACGATGTTATTGGAAATTCTGAAAAAAGAGCGGCCTACGATCGTTTTGGGCACAATGCTTTTCAAGGAGCTGCAGCTGGTCAAGGGGGCTTTCATGATCCATTTGATCTTTTTCGTGAAATGTTCAATGGTCAAGGCGGCGGCGGTGGTGGAATTTTTGAGCATATCTTTGGTCAAAGTGGTGGAAGTGCTCAGCATGGGGGCCAACAGCGTGGTGCTGATTTGCGTTATGATCTTCCGCTCACGCTTGAAGAAGCTTTTTCTGGATGTGAAAAAGAGATTGAAATTTCTAAACTCGATGCCTGCACACGATGTGATGGCTCAGGCGCAGCCAAAGGAGCGACAAAAAAAACATGCTCCCTCTGTCATGGTCGTGGCCAAGTCGTGGCTGCACGTGGATTCTTCCAAGTTGTTCAACCATGTCCAGACTGTCATGGAGCAGGCCAAATTATTGATAATCCCTGTAAACAGTGTAACGGGGAAGGATGCCAAGAGAGAACTTCACGGATTAATCTCAAAATTCCTGCAGGGATTGATGATGGGGCACGTCTCCGTTCAGTAGGTGCTGGTGAGGCAGGTGTGCGAGGTGCCGCAAAAGGTGACCTCTATGTTTTCATTCATCTGCAGCAGCATCCTCTTTTCAAACGCGAAGGAATGACCCTTTACTGTCACATTCCCATTCCTTTTGTAGTGGCTGCTCTAGGAGGGGAAGCTCATGTTCCCTCGCTCCAAGGACCACTCACGTTAAAAATTCTTGCAGGGACACAAAGCGGCTCGGTCTTCTGCATGCGCGGATATGGGATGCCTGCGTTGCAAGGCTCCAGCAAAGGTGATCTGCAAGTGCGTGTTGACGTTGAAGTTCCAACGCAACTAAATACCGAACAGCGCCAAGCATTACAGCGTTTCTCAGAACTCTGTGGCGCAGATAATACGCCGCTTCATCGGAGTTTCATGGAACGATTAAAAAGTATTTTTGAGTAGCTTCCTTTTTCCACTATGACGATCTGTCTCCTAAAATCTAAAATTCATCGCGCTTCTGTCACTGGTGCTTCTATTAATTATGAAGGAAGCCTCACTATTGCAGCTGATCTGGCAGAGCAAGTTGGGCTTTTGCCCTATGAAAAAATTCTCGTTGGCAATATGGGAAATGGCGAACGTTTTGAAACATATGTGATCTACGGAAAGCCTGGATCAGGCGCTATTGAGCTCAATGGGGCAACAGCTTTGCTCGGGAAAGTTGGCGATCTTCTGACCATCATGTCCTATGCTTGGCTCGATAGCACACTGGAAGTCCCATTCCATAAGCCTTCTGTGATTGTGCTTGAGTCCGGAAATGTGGTGAAGAGCTGAGAACTGACAGTTGGGCTGCAGCCCAGTAGCCCATCTTCATGCCACTCATTGTCCAACGTGCTTCTGCAGGTTCAGGAAAAACCGAGCAATTAGCGAGGCGCTACCTCCACCTTCTTTTTGTTCGTGATGCAGCAGGAAATCACGTTGATCCGGCGACTATTCTTGCAGCAACGTTTACGCGCGAAGCAGCAGGGGAAATTCTCGCAAGAATTTTTCGCCTCTTATCAAATGCCTGTCAGGATGAAAAGGCTCGATCTGCATTGGCTGATGGGATCGGCTTTTTGCTGCCATCACAACAAGAATGTCAAAAACTTTTAAGATTGCTCGTTGAAAAAATTGATTGCCTGAGCATCGGAACCATCGATTCATTTTTTGCACGGCAGGCCCATGCGCTTGCGCTCGACCTTGGTCTTGCGCCCGATTGGAAAATTGCTGACCCTCTCGTCTGCGGGGATCTTGCACGCGCAGCAGTATTGGAACTGCTAGAAAAATATCCTGCCGCACGCAGCGATTGGAGCATCCTTCATCATTTCACGAGGCAACTTTCATTTGTCGACAAAGCAGCAGCCTTACTGGAACCTCAACGCAGCCTTTCAAGAATGAGGCCTCTTGATGTCGTCATTCCTGATAATAGACTTCTTTCCAAACTCGCTTCTGCTGATGAAGTGCAAGGAGCCTACGGAGCGCAGAAGCCTGAGCATAGTGGCATATGTGATGCTTCGAGCACCGGAGCGACGCAGCAGTTCGCAGCAGAAGGTGAGTTTGGAAAGAAGTCTAATAAGCCGCCAAGCTACTTGACATCCGATCAAACCAAGGAAATTTTAAAATTTCTAAATAGTTTTGAAATTCCACTCACGAGCAAAGGAAAGCCTGATGCACGTTGGAGTGGGACGATAAGAAAACTCCAGGAATCATTTCTTCAGCCTCTCGCACTCAAGGATATTTTAAATTTGAGCACGCTATTTTTGAAATGCCTCACCCATTTTTCAGAACAGCCGACGTTCAATAGGATTATGATTCCTCTCGATTTTCTTGAGGTTTTTTCTCCACTTGCAGAGGCATCACGCTACGAGCAAGAGCGGCTAGAGTTGTTGCGTGAAGAGGCGCTTTTCAGGTTAGTTAAAAAATATAATGAGCTGCGTGGAGCTATCTCTTTTTGCACGGGGAATTATACTTTTTATGAAATTGAAGCAGCATTGCAACCTGGAGAAAATCGCTTGTCGCGTGAAGAGATTGAATTTCGCATGGAGGCCTGCACCGAGCATCTTCTGCTCGATGAATATCAAGACACGAGCCAACGTCAACATGACTTTCTTTCACCGCTCAGCGCAGAGGTGCTTGCCAAAGGGGGCGCTGTTTTTGTCGTTGGTGATGTTAAGCAAGGGATCTATGGCTGGCGGGGTGGGAAGCGGCATCTTTTAGCGGCTTTAGAAAAAGAATATGAACAGCATCTCGTCGAAGCACCAGCACTGAACGAAAGCTATCGTTCCAGTCACGCAGTTCTATCCGCAGTCAATGAGGTTTTTGGTGCCTTGAAAAATCCCGAGGTGCTGAGCCTGATGAATGGTGGTGAAGAATTTAAAAGCGCCGCGGCTCAGTGGAGTGCTGATTTTGAGGCACACACCGGCGCAGCACGTGTGAAAAGGCTTCGTGGAAGAGTGATGGTTCACGAAGTGCCAACAGAAGGGGAAGATAGCGACGAGCGAATGAAGGATGTCATTGAAAAAGTAGTGGAGCTTGTTAAACAACACCAAAACGAAGATCCCCTGCGGGAAATAGCAATTCTTGTGCGTCGGACAAAATTTATTTCTGCTGTTTTACGCGGACTTCGTCAGCAAAAAATTCTAGCCAGTGGCGAAGGAGGGAATCCTCTTACAGATACACTAGCTAATGAAGCGCTTCTCTCCTTGCTTGAATGGCTGGAGCACCCAGGGCACACAGCAGCCTATGATCTTGTAAAAAATTCTCCTCTTGGAAATCTCCTTGCAGCCTATTTTATCCCTGGAGGTTCCCATAGACTGCGAGCTCTATTGTCCGATTGCGGTATTGCAAATTTTTTGCGGAGATGGACCTCTCAATCTCCCTTTCAAGAGGCTTGCAGTGATTATGAATTAGCACGTGTTGAGCAACTTTTGGCAATGGCTGATCGATTTGATGCTAGCGGTGGAGGAGCTATTTCTGATTTTGTGAGACGTGTCAGGAGTGAACGTGTTGAAAGCCATCTTAGTAGTGGCCTTCGCGTGCTCACGATGCATGCAGCAAAAGGTTTGGAATTTGAAACGGTGCTCCTGATTGATCTTGATGCTGATATTTTTTTAAATCGGGGTGATGAGGTGCGTGTTAAAACAACCGATGATGCAAAATTCTTCATTCAAACAAATCAAGAGTTGATGGTCCGGCAAGGAAGAGAAAAATTTCTTCATCAGATTAATAAGGAGCAATGGGCAGAAGCACTTAGTCTTCTTTACGTCGGCATGACGCGTGCGGCTTCCTACCTTGACCTTGTCGTGCTAGGAAATTATAAGCGGCGTTCTACAAAAAGCATGGCTGCTTGGCTACGGGCTGTGGGATTGAGCTGCCATGAGGTTG
Source organism: Chthoniobacterales bacterium (assembly GCA_044326465.1). Taxonomy (GTDB): domain Bacteria; phylum Verrucomicrobiota; class Verrucomicrobiia; order Chthoniobacterales; family UBA6821; genus CAIWMF01. The sequence goes on along the minus strand of JBIRBD010000017.1, from coordinate 2,686 downwards.
ATGGAATTTCATGGAGAGAAATGAAGGCTGTAAAGGCTGAAGAAAATTTGCAATCTCCCCCCTCTTTCATAGATCAAAAAAATTCGCCCCTTCTTTTCCAAGGTATCAAAAAACTATCCAAACGCTCTCCATCGCAAGAAGAGGAAAATGGCTTCATCCTCTTAGCACAAAAAATTCAAGGCTCCACTGCGCGTGAGCGAGGACAAGCAATACACGTTCTCCTTGCAGGTATCATCTGGAAAAGCGAGGGTCTCTCATCGGCTCAACATCAACTTCTAGCAGAAAATGAAGAACTTGCTTCTGTTTTTGAAGAGGCTTATTTTTTTAAAAAATGGAGCACCCTTGGGGTCATGCATTTGGAAGTTTGGCGCGAACGAAATTTTGCGGTAGTCACTAAAAAACAGCGTGAGCTGCTGACCGGAACATTTGATCGCGTGGTCATCGGACGCTCTTTAGAAGGAGTTCCGATAACTGCTGAGATAATTGACTTTAAAACCGATTCTCTTTCTCTTGAGGAAAAGAAGAATCGTGAAGAATTTTATCAACCTCAGCTGGAGGCTTATCGAGAAGCCCTGGAAAAAATGATGCCTCAATTATTACAAATGGAGACGAGGCTGGTGTGGGTACACTAAGGACTAACGGCAAGCCTTTCAAAATCTTCTTCCAAAGCGTGCATCATGCCATGTTCTTTATAGGTTTTTAAACGGAAGCGAGTGGCACACGATTGCACAGCTTCTATGGTGCTCAGTTTATTTGCGACAAAAGCGGCAACATTACGGAGTGTCTGACCTTCTACAACGACAAGCAAATCATAACCTCCACTCATCAAATAGACGCTCTCCACTTCATCAAAGCGTGCGATCCTACTAGCAATGCGATCAAACCCTCCTTCGCGTTCTGGGGTGACGCGAACTTCAATTACTGCGGTGACCCTGTTTGGCTCAAGGCGTTCCTGGTCAATTACGGCATGATATCCGAGAATAGTGCCATTAGCCTCAAATTTTTTGATCGCATCGGTAACCTCACTCTCTGTTAAACTCAGCTGTTCTGCTATTTCTGCAGGAGAGGCCTTCGCATTTTTTTGTAGAATTTTTAACAGTATATTCATCAATTTGATCGTAGGTGGAAATTCTCTCTGCTTAAATCTAAAAGATGAATAAGAAAAAAATGAACGTAGCTGTTCTTTTTGGTGGCAATAGCGAAGAGCGCGATGTTTCCATTGCGAGTGCGGCGCAAGTCATCGGAGCACTGAGATCCTCTGGACATCACGTTCTTGCAATTGATACAGAACAAGGCCTTCTTTCTCTAGAAGGAGAAAAAGCGCTTTTGTCAAAAAAAGTTTCATTATTGCCACCTGACGAAGAAGCGCTTGCCCTCGCGCGAATGAACCCGAGCTCTATTTTTTCAGCGTCACTTTTTTCAGATGTTGATGTTGTTTTTTTAGCATTACATGGAGGCACAGGTGAAAATGGGACTATGCAGGCGATGCTTGATTTAGGTCGGTACACCTACACTGGGAGCGGCCATGCAGCGAGCGCGATAGCAATGGACAAAGATATCTCCAAAAAATTATTCGTCGCTGCCGATATTCCAACGCCTGATTGGATGATGGCACCTCTTGGATTCCATGATGTTAAGACTGTTGAAACACGTTTTGGATTTCCTGTCGTCGTGAAAGGGAATCAACAAGGCTCTTCTGTTGGAATGAGCATTGTTAGAGAAAAAGAAAAACTTTCTGCTGCGATTGATTTAGCTAGGCATTATGATTCGGAAGTAATGATCGAAAAATTTATTCCAGGCCGTGAGCTCACCGTTGGAATTCTTGATGGAAAACCTCTCTCCGTAGGAGAAATCATTGTCGGCCATGACGATGTCTTTGATTACACAAAAAAATATCAAGCAGGTCACGTGAGCGAAATTTTCCCGGCTGACATTCCAAAAGAAATTGAAACGCGCGCCAAAGAGCTTGCATTAAAAGTCCACCGCACTTTGAAACTAGAAGGCTACAGCCGCTCTGATTTTCGTTTAGACGATGCTGGAAATTTGTGGTGCCTCGAAGTCAATACACTTCCAGGCATGACCCAGACAAGCCTGCTGCCTCAGTCCGCAAAGGCTTGTGGCATTAGTTTCACCGAGCTGTGTGAAAAGATTTGTGAGTTAGCGATGCAAAAGAAATAGGGATGAAAGGAATGCAGGAGGATAAAAAACCAGCCGTTTGTCATGCTTTTAGATTTTTTCGTAACTACCAAGGTTTCAAAAAAGAATTCACCACAGCCGAGGACTGTGGTGAATTCTTTTTTGTGACGTTGGTAGTTACATTTCTTCTGCAAAATCAAGAATCTGGTCGATATGCATATCGTGGGACTCATCCCAATAGATGAGTCGCTGATCATGTTTAACCGATGAAAAAAATCCAACATGGGATAATTTTTCATAGGCCGGTGATGACACAAACGTTTTCATGTTTAGCCAAAGATGTCGGCCATCTGATAAGTTAATATCAAGAGAAACATCTTCACGAGGGATCACGTCAATGATTTTAGGTCTATTAAGCATGAGAATTTATCGCAAAGGATCAATCTTGAATATTGCCTGACCTGAGATAGCCAATCTCCAATCAGCAAGTAGCTCTTCTTTGTGTATTTCAATCCAAGCTTCTACCATCTTTCGTTGTTTGATGGGAACT
>JBIRBD010000112.1:0-6562 GCA_044326465.1 Chthoniobacterales bacterium | reverse complement strand
TCAATAGTGAGCATACACGCTACTCGCTACTCTTTACCCACTATAGCTTTTTCTGGAGCTCAGAAAAAGCTTCAAAAGCTTCTTCCACAGAAATATCAGCGACGATTTTTGAAGGTGCTTGTACAACAATTGATGGGACTTTCCATGGATGCCATTCGGCGACATTGCTCTCCCCAAAAAAACAGACGATCGGTTTTTTTAAAGCTGCAGCAACATGCATAGCTCCACCGTCGCTACAAATCATTTGATCGGCAAGCGACAAACCTGCTGCAAGATCTGAAAGTTCTTGAGTCGGACAAGGAAAAACCAAAGGACTGCGAAGCTCTCTTAGAATACATTCTGCTTTTTCATCATCACCAGGATGCATGCGATTGTTTTCTTTTCCAGGAGACCAAAATAATAAAATCTGGACATGAAATTTGCTGATGAGCTTTTTTGCTAACATCACAAATGACTCATTAGTCCAACGCTGATGAGGTTGGCGAGAGCTTATATGGAGGGCTATCGAAGGCTTTTCACGATTCCAACCCAAGAGTGAAAGGCGCTTATTCTCTCGTGCGACGCGCGCAAGATCAGGGAAAATAAAGGTCGGTCCATTGCTTGCCGTCGCCTCGAGCGCTGCACCAAGTCTTGCCATTTTAGAAACTTCATGTTCGTTGCGGCCATCATTCTCAATCGGAACGATCACGTTAGGCTGTCGATGGTCCGGCTGATGACGCTCACGAAATCCAATCATTTTTTTTCCACCTAAAGAACGCGCATAGCGCCATCCACCATTCGCCAAGAAAATATAATCAAAGCGACATTTACGTATCTTACGAACAAGCTTCCAACGCTTCCAAAGCAGTGAAAGAAAATGTTGACCAGAAACTTTTTGGTGACGTTTAAGAAAAATGAAAACCTCATCAATATCAGGGTTGCCTTCAAGAACGGCAGCGTTGTAATTGCTAGCGAGAACAGAAAGGTAGGCCGTCGGAAATTTTTTCCTCAAGCCATGGATCAACGGCGTCGTGCAAAGCAGATCGCCGATGTTGTCACGACGAATGACGAGGATGCGGGGAGCCTGAGAATTCATACAGTTATTTTTTTGGAGATGGTATAAGCTATAGGCTATGCGAAGAAAATCTAATTTCTTTTTTATACCATTCGCGTGCGAGGTGACAGCTGCTCAATATTGCGACTTTTTAAATCAAAACGCAGCCACCGATCTAAGCCATCTTTACGACGACTCAATGGCAACCGACCCGGAAGCAGCCTGCATCGTGCGCGTAGGCGCCCCTGGGCGATGGCATTATCAAGTTATTGCGAGCCGAGAAAATTTTCCCGTGGTGTATGTGAATGGAATTAATGAGGCTCGTTATTGTGAAACGGAAAATTGTTCTGATGACGAAGAAAATAATGATCAGTTGTTAAAGTCCAATATAAGAGGCTTTTCAAACTGCCAATAAATTTTTTAAGGAAGCAAATCAAAAAGTCATTGCCGCTGAAAAAGAAGTTGCCATTGAGCAACAGCGCTTGAAAGCTGCCACTCAAATCTATCAACATTGGAAAACGGAGCTTGAACATACCAATGAAGAATTGAACGAACTAGAAAAACCAGAAAACGTAAGATTGCCAGGCAAAGAGCGGAAACAAGAAGAATTTTGCGCTGCATTAACTCAGTTCGAACAAGCCTGCAACGATCTTGCAACGCGTGAAGAAGCTCTTCGTTTAGCCTACAATCTTTTAGCCTCAGAAGAAGCAGTGACAGCACCTCTTCGTAACGAGGCTACGGCTACAGAAAAAACATTGCTACGAAATCAAGAACGCGCGCAACCAGAAACAAAATCAGCCTCCCAAGTTTCAAGACTGCCTCAAACAGCAAGAGCAGAAGAGTGTTTGCTCACGATAAAAAATTTAGAAAAAATTAATCATGCTCGTGAAGGAAACATTGAGCCACCTCAGGTTTTAAATAAAATTTATGAAACAATCGGACGTGCTCTTCTTCATCAAAAACGTCGAGAGGAAGCAACCGAGCAGCCTCAAACCATTACTGGGCAAGGCTCGAGAATTCTTCTTCCTGAAATTAGAAACCCAAAACCAGAAGATATGGCTCGTTGGGAAGCGAGTCAAATAGCGGAAGATTTTATCGAAGAGCGCAACGATGTTATCGCGGCCATCGAACGACGCACCCTTACGAATGCTTTGAGCCAGGCCAGAGCAGCCTCGGAAGAGGAGACTAGCGGACAGCCAGCTACTCAAGCTGCTGGAGCAACAAGTTTATTTGGAATTAGTGAAGAAGAAAAACGTGATAGCGAAGGATCAGAAAAAAATTATAAAGAGCCTTCGAATGAGACGATGCCTCTTCTTCCTCAACGGAGATTGCAAAAAAAGAATAAAGAAACAGCTTCCTCCATTACGACCAAGTCCAAAAGCAATCGCAGCGAAAGCAGCATCGGCAGCTTCGTTACCCCAAGAACAGGAGCTTCACGAGCTGCCAGCATTGCAGCAAGTATCCCAAAGAGCGTGATCAGTGCAGCGAGTAAGTTAGAAATGAAAGGCCTCAAGGCTGCCACACGTGCGATCAATGAGATGGCGAACAAATGGGCAGATCTGGTGCGCAAAGCGGATGCCGAGCGCGTGGCCATGGGAGGTGCTCCTTATCTCGATGAGGAGACGCTCTTCGATGCTTAGCAAAAAAACGACCTGCTCGCACAAGCCGCTTGACAAAAAATGTGAGCTGTTAAAGAAGAAGCCCTACGCGCAGCAGCCATGAGAGAACATTGGGATAGCAATACGACACGCTCGGAAGCGAGAGCCAAGGCTGACCGGCTGGCTCAGGATTTGGAAGAGGCCAAAGAAGATTTGATCAGCCTCGCTGAAAATCAAAGACCACTCGATCCAACATGGCAAAGTAGAAATCGAATTACTACGGATCATTTTGATCAAATGCAGGCTGCTGCGAGTGAGGCTCAAAAAAATTGGTTGCTCTTGGCCAAGCTGGAACCAAGTGTAAAGACTGCTTCCAATCGTGAGGAAAAAAATAGTCTTCTAACAAAACTCCAAGAAAAAGACCAGGCGGTCGTGGCACGTTGGGAAAAAGCACGCGAAAACTTTTACCAAGAACAAGATTATGAATCTCGGAGGGCTCAAAAAGCAAGGCTTACTCAAGAAAATGGGGCTTATAAATTCGATCTCATCACTGAAAAAAATAACACTCTGGCTACTTGCTTTGCAGAAGCTGATGCTCTTAAAAATAAAGCCCAAGAAAAATATCGCCGCAGAATAATTCCTCAAAATAAAATTAGACTTCTTTCCAAACTCGCCTCTGTTGATGAAATGCAAGGAGCCCACGGAGCACAGAAGTCTGAGCATATAGACATATGTGATGCTTCGAGCACCGGAGCGACGCAGCAAGTCGCAACAGAAGTAGAGTTTCGAAAGAAGTCTATTGATGCTGAGCAACTCTATGGGGCCGCCAATGCTCTTGAACAAGGCGCTCTCGCACGTTATGCAGAGATGACACTAAGCGAGGCGCTGAAAGCCGCTAGGGAAAATATTCCTGGAGCAGAAGTAGCCTGGGAATTTAGAAAACAAAAATCTCAGAGAGACTATCAAGCTGCTCAAGCAAAGATTGCTGCCTCACAAGTCTTGGAACCACCAGCAACAATGGCTATTGAAGATACCTGGGCCGATGAAGATCAAAAAACGGCTCTCCGTTTGAGAGGCATCGCTGAGGCTGATAGCAACGCGTTCGAAGCTTTTCAACGCGAGGCAAAAGAATTTGCTAACCTGGAAGCAACTTGGATGGTTCAGCTGGCGCGCGAAGAAAAAGAGGGCCTCATCAAAAAAATAGCTGCCTCAAAAAATTATTTACAAGGTGACCCATCAGCTTGGAATGCCTTGCCTCATCAGGAACGTGAGGCCTACAACGAAGCTGTGAGTACGGCTAATGAAATGGCCATTGATATTGCGGAACGTGATATGCGCGAATAAAAAGAGGCTAAGTACGAATTGCAACAGAAGGCTGATAAAGCCTGGAAAGTTTTTTCTAAAAAAAGCGCCGAAGAAATTGCCGCGAAAGCTAGAGCTGATTTTTCTTTAATGAAAGCCTCCGAAGAGGAAAGAAAAGTTGCGATTCGCTGGGCAAAGCTATTGGATTTTCAACATAAGGCGCAACAAGAAGAAAATCAGCTTTGCTCTGCAAATCAGGTGCAGTCTAGTAGTATAGGCAATGCTTTAATTTTTCCAGATGTAGCTCATGCAAATGCATTAGCCGAACTCCGCAGTAATATCGCTACAACAGCCTGGAATGAGGCGAAGGCATTTTGTGAGGATATTGAAATTACATGGGTACGAAAAGCCGATGTCGTGAAGGCTGCTTATCGCCAGGCTGCCGATTATGCGGGACGCGTGCACTCAGCTTGGCATCAGCTTGCCGAGGCGAAGCGAACAGATCTGGCGACGCTTCCTATCGAGCAACATGAGTTGATGGTTGCTGCAACAACGGATCTTATGAGAGCGGAAAGAGAAAAGCATGCTTGGAATGAAATAAGAATGAAGGCTGCAAAAAATGAAGCAGCAGCTTTAGATTCTCAAGTTCTCAAAACAAAAGCTGCCTTTGAAGAACTCAGAGCAGCTTGGGAAGAATTATTTCATAACCAGGATTCCGAAAAAGTTCGTCTCAGCGCTGATATCATCAAAGCTCAGGCTGCGGTGATAAATGAGAGTGATCCTCATTCGCAGGCTGCTTTAACCGGTTTTATTATTATAAGCGCAACAATCCTGCGCCAATCCTTGGACCGCTTGCACCTCGTACAACAGAAGCTACTTGTGAAGCGATTCGTTTAGCGCAACGTCGGGTAGAAATTGCAGCGGCTGAAAGCACCGATACCGTTTTTGCTGGAGACATCGCTTGGTGCCGTCATCCGCTACGTGAGGCTGAAGAGCTGATGGCCATGATTACTGGATTATTGAAAAAGGTTGAAGAAGCTGAAGAGACTACAAAGAAGGGTGAAGCTCTGGTAACTGCTCGAAGTGGAACAGCCTAACAATTCCACAATCTTTTTAGTGGAACTGAAAAAAACCGTTTATCTTCCATTTGAAAAGTATTATTGCCATTATACAAAATAATACCTCCTCTGAAATTTTTGCCGCAGAGGCCTGCAAGACGGCGGAGGCCCTTTCCATCACTCTTTGAGAGAGAGGCCGCAGCTTTGACCTCAACGCCCCACGTTTCTTTTCCCCTTGTGATCACTAAATCAACTTCCACATGATCATGATCGCGATAATGCCAAAAGCGTAAATCAGGATCTGTCCAGCCTGCTTGTGTGATGAATTGCTGCACAACGAAAGATTCTAGTAAGTGGCCAAAGCGCTCACGTCGAGCGATCCAATCAGTGGCATTCAATCCTGCAAGAGTCGCTGTCAATCCGCTATCCAGAAGATGAATCTTGGACGTTTTTTGAAGACGCTTTCCTTCATTATTATGCCATGAGGGAAGAGAACGAATTAAAAAAAGCCTCTCCAAAATAGAAAGATAGTGATCGATGGTTTTGCGGTCCAGGCGAAGAGCTCTGCTTAATTGCAATGTATTCACAAGCTGTGCCGTGGAAAGAGCAAGCATTTCTAAAAGCAACGACAGCTGATGAACATCTCTTACGTTAGCAATCGTCTGCACATCACGTTCGATGATTGATTTTAAATAGTGACGATGCCACTGCCGTGCGCGCGCGGGCGAGCGTGTGAGCGGCTCTGGATAACCTCCAGCAACAATTCGCTCTTGCAGCGATGGAGAATCTGATTTTTCTTCACCTTGAATTTTTGATTTCAGTTTTCCTTCTAAAAAAATGCGAAGAAAATCTCCAGGAGCACGTTCTTTTTCTGCTTCACTGAGCGTCTGAAGTTGAATGATCTCCATCCGCCCAGCTAAAGAATCACTTAGCTGTGGTAATAGCAACAGATTGGCGGAGCCGGTTAAAAGAAAGCGTCCGGGAGTACGTTTTTTATCAACAACAACTTTAAGCGCTCGTAGTAAATCAGGCGCATGTTGGACTTCGTCTAGAATGGCATATTCTGATAGAGCGTTAACGAAGCCGGTAGGATCACCTAATGCAGCACGAAGGGTCTCTTCTTCATCGAGATTAACGTAAGAATAGTTGCTACCAAAGTGACGCGCTAATGTGCTTTTTCCACATTGCCGTGGGCCTAAGATGCAAACGACAGGGGTGTCACAGAGAGCCTCTTTTAAGCTCTTTTCAAGAGGTCTAAAATAATAATTAGGATCAGGATGCACGTTATAAAAAAGGCCGTAAATTTGCGGAATACTTAACCGTAAATTTATGGAATTGGCAACCGTAAATTTGCGGAATTGGAGACCGTAAATTTGCGGTATTAGAGATCGTAAATTTCTAGTTTACAATGTCATCGTTCAGTAACGCGCAACAAATGGGTCAGTCATTCACCAGTTAATTTTAATTCTTGAAAAAATTCAAACTTCGATGTGGTGACCCACATTTTCTGTAGCCTGTAGCCTGTAGCCTGTAGCCTGTAGCCTGTAGCCTGTAGCCTGTAGCCTGTAGCC
>JBIRBD010000169.1:0-3377 GCA_044326465.1 Chthoniobacterales bacterium | reverse complement strand
TACAGGCTACAGGAAGAGGCCAGCTACGCTGATAGACTGCAAGTTTTTTCTTCTACCACTTCAACTTCAACTTCTAACTTCAACTCTCACATCGAAGATGTGAGTAGGCACCAGGTTACACAGGCTACAGGCTACAGGAAGAGGCCAGCTACGCTGATAGACTGCAAGTTTTTTCTTCTACCACTTCAACTTCAACTTCTAACTTCAACTCTCACATCGAAGATGTGAGTAGGCACCAGATTACAGGCTGCAGGCTACTACTTGAGGTTGACATAACATCTTCTAGCAAAGATAATACCTTCACTTATGGCACGTTACCTCGATCCAAAAAACGATTTAATCTTTAAAAAAATCTTTGGGGAGCATCCTAATCTGCTCAAGAGTTTTCTAAATGCCATTTTACCACTGCCTGAGGATTGCTTCATCGAAAGCCTTACTTATCTAAAATCAGAAAACGTTCCTGTGCTTCCTTTTTTGAAAAGTTCCATTGTTGATGTCCGCTGTGTAGATAATCGTGCGCGTCATTTCATTGTTGAGATGCATAATCTGCATTACTATTCTACTGAAGCGGCGAAGGACTTCGTCGCACCGGTGCTCGGAGCATCGAGGATCCCTCATACACTCAGCTCCTGTGCGCCGTCGACTCCTTGTCCTTCATCAGCCTCAGCGAATATTAATGCAGATTCTAAAGCTGGGTTAGAAGATTTTGAGAAAATTCAAGGCGTAGACTATGAACGCCTTAGCCCTGTCTACGGTTTGGCCTTGATTGATGCTAACTTCACCGAGGAAGCAAGCTGGTTTCATCATTATCGAATGACCAATGCTCATGATGGAGCAAAGAACTTAGATGACATTCAAATCATCTTGATTGAACTTCCAAAATTCAAACCAACAAATATCCAAGACAAGAGATTAACTGTTTTATGGCTCCGTTTTTTAAAAGAAATCAATGAGAATACTCAAACCGTTGATCCCAGGTTTCTTGAAGTAGAGGAAATTAAAGAAGCACTTAGCTTACTTGAAGAAGCATCCTACAATAAGGCAGAGCTAGAGGCTTATGATAAAGTATGGGATGCCGTCAGTTCTGAAAAGACGTTGTTAAGTGGTAGGTATAAAGAAGGAGAAGTTATAGGCGAGGCTAAAGGTCGTGCTAAAGGTCGTGCTGAAGGTCGTGCTGAAGGTCGTGCTGAAGGTTTGGTCCAAGGTAAAGCAGAAGGTGTTGCTGAGGGTGAAGCTAAAATCATCAAAAGCTTTTATGATTCAGGCTTGTCCATCGATCAAATCAGTCAAGCTACAAAGATTGATCCAGCTCACGTTCAACAGATTATTGAATCGGATTGATCATTAGGTTTTGACGTAAAAGCCCTTTCTCTTCTTTTTGTCGAAGACCTATTCAACCTGGTGCCTGTAGCCCCATTTTTGTAGCCCATCCCGAATAGCGAAAGCCGGGCTAGCGAGGCGGATTGATTCCATTATAATCCAATGCCTCGCTAAAGGCTTTGTTAGAAGCTTTCGCTAGGTGCTGCGATATTTTTTTAGCAACAAACTCAGCAATAAAAAAAATTGCCGCAGCCGCAGCTAAAACTAAAAAAACCCGCAGGATTTCATTAATTTTTTTATTTGTATTCACGTTTTTTAGGTCGCCGGTTGAAAAATCATTTTGAGACTGAGCATATTGCCTAATTTACCACGATCCATTGCCGTTTTTAGGATCATCGTTTCTAAAACAAGAATTCACCACAGCCGAGGACTGTGGTGACAGTCCGAGTCAGACTGCCGTAAGGCAGCCCGCAGGGCGAGCCGAGCAGGAGCGAGCGAGTCAAAGAGCTCAAAGAGGACACAAAGAACACACAGAAAAATTTTTATAAAATTTTTCTAAGTACTCAGCGATACAAACAAAACCCTGTAGCCTATAAACCTGGCGCCTGAGTCGCTTACCCGTTTCAGACGAACCGAAGCTGACGATTCTAGAGGGCGGCGAGATAATTTTTCTCAGCTTGTTCCCAATTAACAACCTGCCACCATGCCTTCAAATAATCAGGACGGCGGTTTTGGTAGTTCAAATAGTAGGCATGCTCCCAAACATCATTTCCTATAACTGGCTTTAATCCATCCATGATCGGAGAATCTTGATTGGGTGTAGAAACAATTTCTAGCGCGTTGTTTTTATTAACAATGAGCCAAATCCATCCGCTACCGAAACGCCCCACACCAGCAGCTTCAAACTTCGCCTGAAATTCTTCCTGGCTACCAAATGTTTTACTAATCGCTTCTGCAAGCTTACCAACAGGAGCTTTTGAACCACCAGGAATCATCAAGTTCCAGAAAAAACTGTGATTGGAATGTCCCCCTCCATTATTGCGCACGGCCGTGCGAACAGCCTCGGGCAGGATACTCAAATCGGCGATCACTTCGTTGACCGGTTTAGCAGCAAGCTCAGGAAGATCTTTGAGTGCATTATTAAGATTATTCACGTAAGCCGCGTGATGTTTTCCATGATGAATCTGCATGGTAAGAGCATCAATAGCTGGCTCAAGAGCATTGAAGGCGTAAGGCAATTCAGGAAGTGTGTAGGACATAAATATAAATTTGTTCACCACTCTTCCAGAAGTAGTTTAGGCACACGAGAAAATTCTGCAGTATTGCGCGTCACAAGTATCATGCTATGGGCACGTGCCGTTGCTGCAATGATCAGGTCATTAGGGCCAATAGGCTTTCCTAGTCGATGAAGATGCAACCTGATCTCTGCATAGTGTTGTGCAGCTTCACCAGAAAATGGTAACAATCTTAAAGGATGTAAAAATTTCTCAACATCAGAAGTGTTTACTATTGGGTGATTACTCAAGGCCGCCCCAAAAAGCAATTCCGCTCGGACCATTTCAGAAACAAAGTAGTTTTGAGGACTTTTCTCAAGATAGCGTTGTTGAAGTTCTCTATCGCGACGGCGAAGTAGGTCAACAATAATATTAGTATCGAGTGTATAATTCATGCTGCTAAAAACATGCTATTTGATCATCTGATGAGTTCAGCTCTTTAGGAGCTTTAAATGTTTCATCATGAGCGCCTCCCAAAAAATCAGCATAGCCACTTGGCCATGCAGGAGCGCCGGCGGCGATAAGCAATTTTTCTCGAGACCATCGAGAGAGCGAAAGAGCATCTCGTTTAGCAGCTTTAGTAATTGCTCGTTCCGTTTCAGCATTGAGATAAATAGTTAATTGAGGCATGCTTCATTGATACCACATAGAACATATACTTGGAAGTATCTAGAGCTTGTCCCAATAGAATTGGAACAATCTCTAGTTTAAGTAACTAGTTTAAGTTTAAGTTGTAGTAACATTGCCTTCGGCAATAAATAGGAAAAACTGTTTCATTATAAT
>JBIRBD010000144.1:0-4737 GCA_044326465.1 Chthoniobacterales bacterium | reverse complement strand
GCCGAAACAACAGCAACAACAGAATTTCCTTGGCGCTGCGTCTCGAGCAAACGGAGGGCAACATTTTTTATGCGCTCCGCAGTCGCAACCGAAGTACCGCCATATTTTTGGATAATAAGAGACATAAGAATGAACTAGAGACTGAGGGTTAGGAAGTTAAAGCTGCTTGAACAGCCTCTAAGGAGGCTTCAACAGCAATGGCCTCAGTAATTGCATGTTTTGCCGTATCGGGATCTTTTAAACCATGACCGGTCAGCGTGAGCACAACGGTTGCCCCTTTTTTCACTTTAGCAAAAAGAGGATTTTTTTCCCCATGCTTTTTAAAATGTTTTAGTAATGCAGCAACTGGCGCAACACTCGCAGGCTCTGCAAAAATCCCTTCACTACTTGCGAGCCACTTTTGTGCGGCTAAAATTTCTTCATCAGAAACAATTGCAAAGCCACCAACCGATTCCTCTACAGCCTGCATCGCCCCATCCCAGCTAGCTGGGCGGCCGATGCGAATCGCTGTTGCCAGGGTTTCAGGACGATCCATCGGTGCTCCATAATAAAGTGGAGCAGAGCCTGCAGCCTGCACCCCAAGCATCATCGGAAGCTTTGGCGTACGCCCAAGATTTTTAAATTCGGTATACCCTTTCCAATAAGCGGTAATATTGCCTGCATTGCCTACAGGTAAAATATGAACATCAGGAGCAAAACCAAGCTCTTCGATAATTTCAAACGCGGCTGTTTTTTGACCTTCAATACGAAAAGGGTTAGTTGAGTTGACAACGACATACTCGCCCGTAGCACCGAGCTTATGGACAATACGTAAGGCATCATCAAAATTTCCTTGAATCTCAATTACGGTCGCACCATAGAGGTAGGCTTGTGCCATCTTACCCGTAGCAATACGCCCGGCTGGAAGAATTACTGCGCACTTCATTCCTGCACGCGCGGCATAGGCTGCAGCGGAGGCTGATGTATTGCCGGTGGAAGCGCAAAGAACGGTCGTGGCACCTTCCTCTGCGGCTTTTGAAATCGCCATCGTCATGCCACGATCTTTGAACGAGCAGGTTGGATTCAATCCCTCATATTTAAGATAGACTTCTGCTTCTGTTATTTCGCTAAGCCTTGGCGAATAAATCAGAGGTGTTGATCCTTCACTTAACGAAATAATCGGCGTCGCATCGCTAACAGGAAGATATTCTTGGTAGCGGTAGATGACACCACAGTCGTTGAAATTTTTAGAAGACATTTTTAGATGAACAGGTAAGCGGCTCAGGCTACAGGTTAGAGGCTACAGGCTGAAGAAAAAATTTTCGAAAACGAATTTTTCATGACCAATATTAGCTTGCAAAAAATATAGTTTTATTCACCGATTAAAATTCCTCCTGCCTCCACCTGTCATCCCTTGCTGACATTAAAAAGCACCGACTCTCCTTTAACACAGGAAAGAGCAGAAATTTTTTCTAATGCCACACGCAACGTGCCATAGGCTGCTTCGTGTGTCATGAAGACAAGGGAGGTCTTAAGACCATCACTAGATTCAGGCTGCATTACGGAAGAAATACCAACGCCTGCTTCGCCTAATAAGCCAGCGATGGTTGCTAAAACTCCAGGACGATCTTCCACGGCTAGTCGGAGGTAATAACAGGAAACAATATCATTAGCCGCAGAGTAATTTCCATAAAGAGCATGCGAAGCAAAGCTCGTCGCATGTTGCGGCGAAGGTAAGTTTTTTGCAGCCTCCACAAGATCTGCAATGACCGAACTTGCTGTTGGATTGCGACCAGCACCACGTCCATAAAAAAGAGCATCACCGACAAGATCAGCTTTGAGAGCAATCGCATTAAAAACACCGGAGACCGAGGCGAGCACACTCTTTTCAGGGATAAGTGTTGGAGCAACGCCGATATCGATAGAGTTCTTTCCAAACTCTACTTCTACTGGAAATTGCTGTGTTGCTCTGGTGCTCGAAGCATCACATATGCCTATATGCTCAGACTTCTCCACTCCGTGGGCTTCTTGCACTTCATCAGCAGAAGCGAGTTTGGAAAGAAGTCTAATATTTCCTTCCGGGGTTGCATGGATGCTTGCGACAAGCTTGATCACATACCCCATATCGCGAGCAAATTTAATATCACTCTCTGTAACGCGCTCAATTCCTTCTACGCGTAATGCCTCCGGAGGAACCCAAAATCCATAAGCCAGCGCCGCCAGAATAATCGCTTTATGCGCAGCATCCCATCCATTGACATCAAGTGTTGGGTCAGCTTCTGCATAACCAAGCTTTGTCGCCTCAAGCAGCGCAGCCTTGTAATCAAGACCAGCAGCTTGCATTCGGGAAAGAATGTAATTAGTCGTTCCATGGAGAATGCCATGCATCGATTCAATGTGATTTCCGACATAGCCATCCCTCAGGCTTTGAATAATTGGAATGCCGCCGGCAACAGCCGCTTCATAAAAAACAGGCAGGCCATGTTTTGCAGCTAGCGAAAAAATTTCCTTACCATGCTCTGCCAGCAAGGCTTTATTTCCGGTGACAACCATCCGCCCTGACTCAATGGCAGCCTTAATGAGCTCATAGGCATCGCTTGTCCCACCGATTAGCTCGACGATAATTTTTATTTCTGGATCGGTGAGAAGATCACGCCATGAGGTAGTAAAAAGATTTTCAGCAGCTGCCTGCGTGTATTTTTTTTGAAAAACCTCCCGATGCTTTTTTACACCACGCACAGCAATCTTACGCACGTCAAAAACAAAACCAGTTCTCTCTGCAAGAAGGTCACGTTGCTGTTCTAAATTATCAAAGACTCCTGCACCGACGGTGCCAAAGCCTGCTAAGCCAATGCCAATGGTCTTCATAAATAAAATGGAACATTCTTTATGAAAGAAGACCGCAGGTAAAGGTGGTTTTAGAAATAATCACCACCATGAAGCGGAAGAGGCAATAGCCTTACCTAACGCCCACACATCATAGGCCGCATGGGCCGCTAAAGCTCCTCCAGTGCCAATTCCATTAATCGGATCAAAATAATAAAAGGCTGCTGCTGCTGCGCCACCTACTAACAATGGGACGGCTGCCATTCCAAGCATCGGAAGAGAACATATGGCAAAAGTCTCTTCAGCCGTAGCTACTGCTGCAAGATCCGCGGCAGGAGCCAGCGCAGGAATTTCATTTGCTAACAGCTGTTCAACTGCTTGGGCAATATTTTCCGTCACCTCTTCAGAAAGAGAAATATTCGCTCTCTCGTTAGCATATCCACCAATAATAGTGCTTTGAAGATTTGATCGAGCTATCACATTCTCCAGTGCGGCTCGGTTACCTGCATTCTCCGATTGCAAAGCTATTACTTGCCTTGTTTCTGGACTTATTGTCGTTACCAAGGCGCTTTTCAGAGCACCTGCCATCGCCGAAGCAAACCATCCATTCATGGCTGAATAAAAAACACCCGTTGGTTGTGCTTCAGCACTCTCTAATGCCTGCTCAAGATAGCTTGGCGCCACCGGCGGGGGGATATAAACCAAACGAAATCCAATGGTATTTTGTCCCGTGAAATAATTCTGAGAAAAGAAACCATTATCATCAGTGATTCCAATTCTCTCAGAAGCCCATGAATCACCTACAGTAATAGCATCGAAGCCATTACCTGTTAAGAGAATGCCCCACTGACAAACATCTCCACTCATATCATACGTTCCATAGGCTCCAGGTGAAGCTTGAAAAGAACCTACAGGTGTTAGATAGGGAGCTTTTCCTGTAGCATAGATACCGTTAATCGAATAGTTTGCATTATTAGGAATCGTTGCATCGAGGCTATTCCCAGGAATATTATTATTCTGTGTTGTATAGGACCAGTAGGCATACCTTTCTGGATTGTAATAAGCAGCCTTGTACCATTGATCCTTTTCTGGAAGAACCCATTTTGCATTCGGATTTCGCAAAACTTGAAGACCATTATTTCCACCACCAATGATATAAGATCCTGTCATGGTGGTTTCTACGCCATCTACTCCAGTGCTAGGCTGACCATTCTCCATCCAATTGCAAAACTTAAGTGCACTTAAAAAAGTTACGTAAGTGATTGGAAACTTCTCTCTTCCTGGTATCACAGAGTAAGTATAATTACCGAGCGTCCCCGAACGTTGAATACAGGCTACTGCTGGATCGCCATCATTGGGATCACCTGTTGGATTAGGTTCAGCTTTCGAAGGAGGTGACATGTGAGGACCCCTTGACTTAGCAGGCACATTATTACTGTTCGTTGCCCCACTGTTATCAGAGACATTCGTATCATTAATGATACCTCCCATCCTTGGATCATAGAGGCCAGATCCTTGATTATCACTAGGATCTGACTTTCCAACAGCATTGAGGAAAGCACAATATTGCTCCGCTGTTACATCATACTTTCCAATATAATAGGTCGTAGCCACCGATCCTAATCCTGCGGAGCTAGCAGGATTATTGGTATCACCTACTTTTACAACTTCTATAAAATTAGTGCCGGTAAGCGCTGACGTTGCATCGGAATCACTCTGTGCAACAAGAGTATTAGCGGAAAGAACAAGAAGGCAGAGGCAGGAGCATTTAAAAAAAGAATACATAGTAGTAGAAAAAATTAATGATTTTAAAAACGGTGATGGGAGTTAATAACGAGCCATCACTGTTTTTATGGATTATGGAATGTAATTCCAAAATCACCAAGCGCAATTTTTTTGTAACAACCAACAACCAACAACCAACAACCAATG
>JBIRBD010000125.1:0-6124 GCA_044326465.1 Chthoniobacterales bacterium | reverse complement strand
CAATTTTACCTCTGCTAACTTGATTAAAAAATAGATCCGACGACCTTGAGTTCGTTTTTGTCTCAACTCAAATCAAAAATTGAGAGTTTTGACGGGTGGACTTTTTAGCTTGCCGCAGGCAACATGCTTTGCCTGTAACCCTGTTACTGAACCCCTGTAACCTGTACCCTTGCCACCTGAACCCCTGTCACCTGAACCCCTTACCGTTAACTTAATTCTTTAAGTTGACGGCATTGTGTGAACGGGTGCCATCATTTAGGCCACTGGGGAGGATTGGATGGTTGAGTATCTTCGCCCGTCATTTTCTTTTGTACGTAAGAGGAGGAACCGCTGATGTCCTCCCCCAAGCCACGCACGGTATTGCAACCAGTAAGGAGAAGAGAGAAAGCAACAAAAAGTGTAACGAGAGATAGCGATTTCATCAGACTAAAAATACCCAGAAAGAGGGCAAAGAAAATAATAAAAACTAAGAAGCGGAAATTTTTTTTTCCAAAAACCAAGAGAAAGAATAGCCTCACTTGCCCCCCGTATTCGCTATTCTACTACGAGACGAGCTGATCAAAACTCTCGAGGTGATTTGCATAAAAAGGATAATGCTCGGTTGAACCTCTTAACGGCCGGTAACGCCAATGCTTATACGACCAGAGCCATGCTTCTGGATGCTTGCGCAGTCCTGGTTCCAAGGCATCCCAGCAGGCTTGAGCGATCGAGGTAGGACTACTTCCTTCCTCGATTTTTAGGGCAGGTAAATAACGAATGTGATAGCCTCCTGTTGGCCGAGCAAAACATTCTACCGGAACAAGCGCCGCTCCCGTACGCAATGCAAGCATAGAAGGGAGTGGTGTTACAGGAACAAGGAGTCGGTCGAAAACCTTGATGACAACAGGGCCTTCGGAGGGTTTTAAATTTAAATCAATAAGCATTGCAATTTTTCCCCCCTCTTTAAGATGCCTCAATGTTTTGAGCATCGCACGTTCCTGTGGTATAATGCGTTGCCCCATTGTTGAACGCCATCGATCAAAAAGCGGTCCGAGTAAAGGATTCTTTAATTTCTGCGCAATCACCGGAAGAGGCGTTAATAGTGTCGCATGGACCTGACTCATCCATTCAAAGTTCCCTGCGTGCAGGCAAAAATAAATAGCGGGTACACCTGGAGCTGTGTGTGCTGGCATCGGATCAAGTCCTTCTAGTGTTGCGATTTTACCAAGGAGATCCGGTGTTAAGCGGGGTGACCAGAGAAGCTCGAGACCTGTTGTGGCAAAAGTGCCATACGAGGCGCTCCCTATTTTCCAAAGAGTGCGATCACTAATACTCTCACCAAAAGCAGCCTTTAAATTAGCAAGAGTAACTTTTCTGCGATGTTGATCGATAAGAAAGAAAAAAGACCCAAGCGCTCTTCCTAATGGTCTCAACCATCGCCATGGTAAGCATTGTACAAAAGCAGATGATATCAGCAATCCAGTATATTCTAGTCGGTAGCGAAATGGTTTCCAGGAAATCACAAAGATGAAAAAGAGTTACTGCAAAAATTTAATAAGGGTAAAGGTGATGCCAAGAGATTGGATTTAAAAATTTGAATAAGAATTAGGTGTTTTTAATTTTAAATCAATAAATACTCATCACGAATGAAAATTCGGAGTTTTTATTTGTCCTTGTTGTCTCTAGCTTGGTTGTCAGAGTTACGTTATGTGCTGCATAGCGCTTGACTCTTCCGCGTCATTCCCGCGAAGGCAGAAACTTGCTAGAAATAACAATTTTAGCGTAGAAGAATCCTAAATTCATTCTTCTATCCCTCTCTGTAGGAGGTGGAACCTGAACGGTTGTCTTCAAACTTATGCGGTATTTCCATAAAAGAGAGAGGTTCATGAATTCTCAACTTGTCAGTCTCAAACCTATCTTTTTTTTCAACGCTTCAGCTTCTTCAATTTTTTTGTTCCACTCTGCGCGTGTTTCACGATCTAAGGGAGCTGTATTCGCTGCAGCATTTTGCAAAAATCTAAGGTAATTATTAGCCGCCTCTTCATAAGCATGTTGTGCTTCTTGGAATCCTTGAGAAAAACCGGTCTCTTTTACTTCATCTATGCCTATGGTTAAGCTAGTTAACTTATGAAACATGCTAATAGCCGCATTAGCAGCTCGACTCACTGCTACCTTAAGGTTACTAGCATCCATTTTTGTTGCTATGTATTCATAATCTTTACTGTTTTTTTCTAAGAAGGCCATGGCTTCGGCATCATTTTCTGAAGCACTTGGGTGAGATTCTTTCCATCTCGTTGCTGCTAATTGACACTCTCTAATGGCATCGGTTGTTTTATCCATGAGTGCAGAAATCTCATCTGTACTTAATGTTATTTTTCTAAATTTATTTGGTGCCAAGGCATTATCCACTCTTCCTTGAAGTGTATTAACAATGGTTTCTTCACGTTTAACCTTGCACCAATTTACTCCAGCCTTCCAATCTTCCTGTTCGTTTTCTATTTTTTTTAACAAGAGTGGAACGCTATCTTTTAATGCTTCACTAACTTGAGCACGCCCCTGTTGAAAGAGCTGCAAGGTTTGAGTCCATAGCCCTTGAGTGCTCTCAGCCTCTTCAATAGCGGCTTTCCAGCAAGCAATTGCTTCTTTAGGATAAGGAGTTTTATCAGCTCTGTTAATCGTTTGAAAATTAAGGAGTGCTGCTCGCTCCGCTTGTTGCTGAACAAAATGAGCACGTATCCAATCAATAGACTGATCATTGTTGAGCGTTAATGCAGCGGTGCTAAAATCGTTATCAATCTTATTTTCTTCTTCTTTTTCAATCACTGTCCTCCAATTTTTTTTGAGTTTAAAATGCCTCTCAATGGAATCAACATAAGGGCTCTCCGCTAAAATGGGTTGCTCAATCCGCTTAAAAACAGAACCCTCCCTAGGCTCTGTGCTAGGAAGGAATGAATGAATGTCACCCATGGCTCCTCTGGCAAATCTTTCGGAAGCATGGTCAAATAGCTCATCAGCTAGAGGAACAGAAACTTTGCTGCCGGGGCCATAGAGATTAAGTGCATCGAGCAAACTTCCTCCTGCGGTCATTTCAAGAGTCTTTTTATTATTATTGCTTCCAAATCGCATCGCCAAGGTTTGGTTACCCTCTGGATAACCTGTCCAGAAAATAGCCTGGTCTCTTTCTGTCCTAAAATCGAGTAGGTCAACTAAGACTACATTAATCTTTCTTTTAAGCTCCTTGATTTCTTCGTTAATGTTTGATTCTAATACTGCTAACCCCTTGGCATCGAGACCTGGAGTTGCTCGAGTGTTTTTCATTAACTTAGAATATTCCTCCACGGCATCCTCATAGCCTCCAAGCGCTTTCATTATTTTTTCTGTAATAACTATCTCTTTTTCCATTTTGCCTGTTCCCTCTGCAACGCTGGTAGCGCCATGAAGAGCTATTGTGGCTCCATAAACAGCTTGATTCAGTTTTGCTCTAGCCATCCAATCTTTTTGTTCGTTTGCTATATTTTTTAACAGTTGTTCAGACTCCGCTTTTAATGCTGGAGGAATTTGCTCGCTTTCTTGTTGAAAAACTTCTCGAAAAGCTTCCTGGGCTTTTCCCCATAGCTCTTGCGCCTCATCTGCCTTTTGGACAGCTTCTTCCCATAAAATAAGTGCATCGTGTGGATTAGAAGGTTGTTCAGCTCGAGCCTGAATTTCAGAAGCGCTAGAGGCCGCTTGATCAGCTTGGTCCTGTAAGCCTACAGCAGAAGCAAACACATCATTGCTCTGAAAAAAGAGACTTAGTTCTGTCTTTTCAAAAGCCGCAATAGATTTTTTAGTATTCTCGGCTGTTTTGATTTCATCACTCCACCAGGTTTTTAGGTCATCTCTTACTATTGGTACTGCTAAACGACCTTGATGATATCTTTGAATAGCCTCATCCCACGCAGTTTCTGCTTCTCTTTTTTTGCTATTGGCTTGCTCTAAGAGTTCAGAGCGCTTTGCTTTCGTGGGTGCTGCTTTGAACTGCTGGTAGGCATAATCAGCACGATCCATTGCTTGTTGTGCTGTATGGCAAAGAACTAAAGCAGATTCTTGGTTTTTTATGTTTTCTACGTTTTCAGTTTGAGTCTTCCAATAATCTAAATTTATGGGAGCAGACTTTTCATATCCTCTGTAGGCTTCGGCAGCCTTCTTCCACAAATCAGCAGCCTCCTCTCTTTTTTTAAGAGCCAAATCCCAAAGAGCTAGTCTATTAGCAATATTATGATCTGAAGTTACCATCACCTGCGCCTCTGTTATCGATTCATCAGCAATGCTACTTGCTTTCTTAGCTGCATACCCAAGTGCCAAGGCTGCTTGTTTCTTTTTGCTGCTTTCTGCTCTTTCTATCCAAGTCCTCCAACACTCACGTAAATAGCTTTTTTCTGAGAGAATATCTGCAGAACCACTCTCTAATTCTTTAATAAGCTCTTGCCAGGCGGTTTTTGCAGCCATAGCTAAGTCTAGAACTGGTTGCTTTGTTATGGTGGCTGCTTCCGTCTGATCACAAGCAAAAAAAACACGCCGTGTTGCTTGCTGAGCAGCAGAGAGAAGAGCTGCAGCAGATTGTTGATGTCTTGCGATGCTGATTTGAGAGTTCCAAAAAGCCTCCAAATTTTCGTCTTCGTCTTCCTTTTTTGTTAGATCTGCTGGAACAACTCTCAAAGCTTCGGTTGCCGTTTGAAGAATCTCATTCCAGGCAAGCTGAGCTATATGAGCACTTACGATAGCATCTCCAAAAGCAGCAGCTATTTCACTTTTTATTTTAAGATGTTGTCTGTTGTTTTGAGCGTTAGCTTTCTCGCTATCAGCAATAGTTTCTTCTTCATTAGCAATCGCTTGTTCTAATAACCCACGAGCTATTTCAGTGTTATAAGAAGTGCTCTTTGCGCAAAGAAAATTTGCTGCAGCTTTATTTTTTTCTGTCGTTGCCACGATCGTCTCCCAGAAAGTTTTAGTTTTTATTTTTAAATCCTCTGGCCCATCAAGCATGGACGCGGCTGCTAGAGCTTGGTTTGCAGTATCTAGGAGCTTCTCCCAAGCGGCTATTACTGGTTTGGTTCTTGCGATAAGAGCGTCACAGGCAGCCTCTGTTGCCTTTCTGTAAGAGGAAGCATACTTCAGATCCGTATTTGCTTGCTCTGCCACAATCGCTTTTTCAAGACTCATGGAAGCGGCTCTCTGAGCTTTTGAAGCGTTTTCTGCAGGAAGAGTAAGCAATGATGTTTTTTCTGTTTCAGCTCTTTCCAATAGTGTCTTCCAGAAAGTTTTTAAATCCTCTCGCGCATCAATCGCGGACGTGGCTGCTAGACCTTGATTGGCGGTTTCTAGGAGCTCCTCCCAAAAGGCTGCTGCTAGTTTGGTTCTTGTAATAAGAGCGTTGCAGGCAGACTCTGTTGCCTCTCTGTAATTAGAAGCATACTTTAGATCCGTATTTTCTTGCTCTGCCGTAATCGCTTTTTCAAGTCTCATAGAAGCGGCTTTCTGAGCTCTTGAAGCGCTTTCTGCAGGAAGAGAAAGCAATGATGTTTTTTCTGTTTCAGCTCTTTCCAATAGCGTCTTCCAAATTTTTTTTAAATCCTCTCCCTCATCAAGCATGGATGTCGCTGCTAGACCTTGATTGGCGCTTTCTAGGAGCTCCTCGCAAAAGGCTACTGCTAGTTTC
Organism: Chthoniobacterales bacterium; assembly: GCA_044326465.1. Classification (GTDB taxonomy): domain Bacteria; phylum Verrucomicrobiota; class Verrucomicrobiia; order Chthoniobacterales; family UBA6821; genus CAIWMF01. The sequence goes on along the minus strand of JBIRBD010000125.1, from coordinate 447 downwards.
GTTCTTGTAATAAGAGTGTCGCAGGCAGCCTCTGTTGCCTCTCTGTAATTAGAAGCCTTACTCAGATCCGTATTTTCTTGCTCTGCCGTAATCGCTTTTTCAAGTCTCATCGAAGCGGCTTTATGAGCTCTTAAAGCGCTTTCTGTAGTAAGAGAAAGCAATGATATTTTTTCTGTTGCAGCTCTTTCCAATAGCGTCTTCCAGAAAGTTTTTAAATCCTCTCCTGCATCAAGTGCGGACGCACCTGCTAGGGCTTGATTGGCGGTTTTTAGGAGCTCCTCCCAAGCGGTTACTGCTAGTTTGGTTCTTGTAATAAGAGCGTCGCAGGCAGCCTCTGTTGCCTCTCTGTAATTAGAAGCATACTTTAGATCCGTATTTTCTTGCTCTGCCGTAATCGCTTTTTCAAGTCTCATAGAAGCGGCTTTCTGAGCTCTTGAAGCGCTTTCT
>JBIRBD010000136.1:0-5540 GCA_044326465.1 Chthoniobacterales bacterium | reverse complement strand
TTAGCGCAATTGCTCAGCCTCAAAATGATTTTTCAACCGGCTTACGTACCTTCCAGATATGCTTCGCTGTTTTAAAAATCATTTTTAGACCAACCATGCACGCTAATTTATGAATTACTATCACTGTTTTTAGGTTAAAGAATCGCTGTCGCGAAAAATTAGAAGCCTACTAAAAGGACAAGTTTTTTTTAAAGTTATTAAATTTTTCATTGAATAATGGCTTTTAGTAAAAACAATTATGAATTTAAAATTCCTCAAAGCTTTCAACCTAAAAACGGCAATGACTCGTTGTAAATTAGCACAATATACTCAGCCTAAAAATGATTTTTTAACGGGCTCACGTACCTTTAAGGTATACTTCGCTGTTTTAAAAATCATTTTTAGACCAAGCCTTTATGCTAATTTATTAACTCCCATCACCGTTTTTAGTAACAGCGACATTAGTCGCGACTCACTCCCTCAACTTCTCAACTTTTTCTAATGGACTACGGAAAAATTTTTTCTTTTCGTGAAACAAATCAAGAGCCGCGACCTTTTCTTGAGCATGTTGATGATCTTCGGCGCATGATGATAAAAATTGCGCTAACATTGGTTCTTTCAATGGTAGGAGCTTTTTTTTTCCGTAATCATTTAACAGCGATTATTCAACGCCCGTTGTTTAACGTTGATCCATCGCGTGTTGCCAATTTGCAATCGCTGGGCGTGGCTGATTCTATGACGATTTCATTAGAATTGGCTTTTTACTTTGGAATTATTATTTCGTTGCCAGTCCTGATTTTTTTTCTCGGAGAATTTCTTTTTCCTGCGTTAAGTAAGGCTGAGAAAAAAATAATCATTCCCCTAGGAGTTGCTAGTTTTTTTCTTTTTCTTACTGGTATTGCTTTTAGCTACTGGGCTGTTTTGCCAGGGACACTCGATTTTTTTTTCCGCGATGCGCGCGCAATGCACTGGACTCCAATGTGGACGGTGCGCGATTACTATTCCTTTACAACGCAATTTCTCATCGCCTTTGGGCTTGCTTTTGAAATGCCAATAGTGGTTCTGCTACTTGTTAAAATGGGCTTTCTCACTGCTGCTATGCTACGTAAAACACGCGCTATAGCGATTATTACTATTTTTACGATTGCAGCTTTTATTACGCCATCACCTGATTTAATGACTTACCTTTTGATGGGTGGACCAATGGTCTTGCTTTATGAGATTTGTATTTTTCTTGCTCGCTGGATCGAACCACGTCCAGAGGCTGATACGATAAGCAAGCGATTATTAGGAGAATGAAAAAAAGATATACCACTGCCGTACGAGATTCAGGTTTTTTTTTACCTCTTGGCATTCTTATCACCTTCTCTTTGATAGGGTGCGCTACTGTTTCTCGATCTTCCTTTTTTCAAGCAAGGGAGGAACTAAGGGCTGCCGGTCATCAGCAAAAAAACTCTTCCCTTTCTATTGGTCTTTATCTTAGTGCTGCACAAAAAGCTCTTGCTGTTATCACTGATAAAAATACTTCTCTTCAACAGCAGGCAGAGTGTACTAAGATTTATAATGATGCTGTTGGAGAATGTGTTATTGCTTTAAAGGAAAAATATTCTCAAACAGAGGAAAAAAACCTTGTTTTTAGAGGAGGTGGGGAAGTTTACAAACTTGATGAATTTCCTGCGGAGACAATTAATAAATTCACTCGGTTCATTTTATCTAGTAAAATCGATCGCGATGGATTTCGGTCTAATGTTGAACGAGAGGGTATAGGCTGTTCACTGGTCGCTGTACAAAAAACAGGATCATGGAATGAGCCTGTTAGGGGCTTTGCAACGCCTCTAACAGCTGTTGCTAACTTTGGTCATAAAACTTCTGCAGGTGATACTTCTGTCAGACTTGCTTTTTTTGATCCACGAGATAAAGAAACAGTCATTATAGGAAAAGAAGAATTTCCGCTTCGAGCCGATTTTACGGCTCCATTAGCTTTTTTTTCCATAAAAAGGAAAAGATTTTTTGGTTTTTTAACGATGGTGTTTCCTGAGGGTTACGGGAAGATGGCAGGGCTTTATTTTCAAGAGCCTTACGATCCTCAAAAAATACCAGTAGTTTTTATCCATGGCTTATTATCATCAACGCATGATTGGTTTGATTTTATTAATGAATTAAATAAAGATCCATATTTTAGAAAACATTATCAGGTATGGGGCTTTTTTTATCCTGCAGGAATGCCGATTCTTGGATCATCTTTATTGTTACGGAATTTTTTTGCAACAGCGATAAGAAAGAATCACTTAAAAAAAGACATCATCCTTATTGGTCATAGCGCAGGTGGTGTTATAGCAAGGATGCAGGTAGTAAATTCAGGCGATCTCCTGTGGCATTTTATTTTTGGACCTGATGTAAAAAAAGTTAAAAAAGATATAGGTGATTCTGCCTTGAAAAACATTCTCTCATTCAAGGCTAATCCTTATATCTCTCGTGTGATTTTTATTGAATCACCTCATCGAGGAAGTGATCTAGCAATTAGGCCAATTGCATTTATTGGTTCCTTATTGACTGCAACCCCCTCTATTTTTCTTAAAAAATATGATGCCACCATAAGGAGCCTGCTGCAAAAATATGGTATAAATCAGAAATTTTTATTAGGCTCTTCAGTTCCGACGAGCATTAATAATCTTGCTCCTAATGCAATGCTTGCAAAGACGGTCGACGCAATGGCTATAACAGTGCCCTATTATTCTATTATTGGTAATAGAGGAGAAAAAAATAAACCGCTCGAAAAAAGCTCCGATGGTGTTGTTCCTTATTGGAGTTCTCACCTTGAAGGAGCTGCTTCAGAATATATTATTCCTGTAGATCATGCTCACGCTAACTGTCCTGAGTCAGTAGCGGAAACTCTGCGGATTTTAAAGATTAAGAGTGAGAATTAAACTTAAAAACTATGTGGGATCAACTGACAAAATTGTTAAATAGACGAGTTTTTAGACTTCTATCGCTGATTTTTCCACCCCAAAACAAACCACTTCCGAAAAAACCCTCAGCAGATTTTAATTTTTAGTACAACCGGTATTGGTGATAGTCTTTTTGATTCAGCAGCCATCAGAAGCTTGAAGCAAGGGCATCCACAAGCAATGCTCATTGTCTGTACGCATCATCGTCGTGGCTCTATTGCACGACATAATCCTTTTGCCGACGAAATTATCTCTTTAAGCAAGTCTCCTATTTCGCAAGCGCGACTCTTATTTCGCTTTTGGAAAAAGAAGCCTGATCTTATCGTTGCCCTCCGCGTTAATGAAGAGGCTGTTCCACTCGGTTATCTTCTTAATCGAAGTGTCTTTGTGGGCGCTATTGAGCGTTGTCAACCATTTCAATTTTTACTCTCACATCCTGTTATAACCAAAGATGAGTCACACATTGTTGAGGAAACATTAAAAGTTGCTCTTGTTGCTGGCGGAGCCAATGTGGATCGTGGAATGGTCTATCAAGTTCACCATGATGAGCAGATTGCGCTTTGCAAAAAACATCCTGACTTAATCAATAAGCCGTATGTTGTTTTTCAAACAGGTGGTGGTAAAACCATGGCATGGCGCGACTGGCCGCCAGCTTCTTATATTGAGGCGATTAAGTGGATGAAGTTACACTATCCTCATCACGTTATTTTGACTGGTGGACATGACAATGAGGCTGCAGGTCGTGCTATCGCTGAAGCTTGCCCCTGGGTGACGAACCTTGTTGAAAAAACAACGCTCGAAGAAACAGCCGTTCTCCTACATGGCGCATCTATGCTAGTAAGCAGTGATACTGGTGTAATGCATCTCGGATTTGCGATTGGTTGTCCAACGCTTGCAATTTTACATTATCGTAGTCCGGAAAAAATTTACGGACCGCTTGACTATTCGCCAGGACACGAAATTATTGAACTGCCGCTGCCAGTTAGCCAGACTTTTGCAAGTGGCAATAATGGCTTCTCGCAATATCCTCAACCACAAGATCTTTTTTCAAAAAACTTGGATATAAAACAGACACCTCCTGCTTTTAAAGATCACCTTGAAAATAAGTTAATACAAAAATTTATTACTTCAAATTGCGAGGGGCAGGCTAGCCTTCTCAGGTCCCACGACAATGAGATGAAAAACATTCCCCAGTCTAAAGTTCACGCTGCCATCGCACGTATTCTCGCACGCACACGCGTTGAGTGTGGTAAAAATTTTTCTTAATATCCATTCTCATGAAATTTTATCACCTGTTTTTTTTACTTCTTGCATCTTTTTTCCTAACGCACTTGGGAAGTGCTCAACAAGTGCAACTAGGAATTGATGTCTTGCAACAGAATAATTTTGATCTGCTTCGGGGAAAGCGTGTTGGGCTTGTAACAAACCAAACGGGGGTCAATGGCTCCGGAGAAAAGACGAGGCTTATTTTAAAAAAAAATGTTCGCTTGGTTGCTCTCTACACACCAGAGCATGGTCTTGATGGCACAGAAAAAGCAGGCTGTCACGTGAAGTCGCGCCGTGATCCATTAACAGGTCTTACTGCTTATTCACTTTACGATGAGACACGCAAGCCGACACCAGCGATGCTTTCTGGGATCGATGTGCTAGTTTATGACATGCAAGACATTGGTTGTCGGAGTTACACCTACATCAGCACAATGGCGAAGTGCCTTCAGGCTTGCGCCGAGCAACATAAAGAATTTGTGGTCCTAGATCGACCTAATCCGCTAGGTGGTGAGCGCGTGGAAGGGATGCCTGTTGAGCCCCGTTGGCGCTCGTTTGTTAGCCAGCTTCCTATTCCTTACGTCCATGGCATGACCGTCGGTGAGCTTGCCATAATGGCCAATGAAAAAGGATGGATGGGGCCGAAGGCACATTTAAAGGTCGTACGTATGCGCGGATGGAGGCGCGGGATGACCTGGCAGATGACAGGCCTTCATTGGGTTCAACCCTCACCCAATATTCCAAATGGAATGTCACCATTTTATTATGTGATCACTGGCGTGGTAAGTGAGCTTGGGGATGGCATCGATATTGGTATGGGGACTCAAAATTCTTTCAAGGTTTTTTCTGCACCTTGGATGAAGCCCCGGATGCTTTCTTATCTCCGCTCTCATTGCGTTGGTATACAAGTTAACTCTTTTCCCTCGTTGTACGGCAGAGGAGTTGTGTTCGATGTGGATCCCAACAATCATTCCAATAATCTGTGTGCAGCCTCACTCTACCTGCTTGCTGAGAGTAACCGCCAGTCACATGGTGGTATTTTTTGTAAAGCAAAACATGATGAGATCGATATTTTCAATAAAGTCTATGGTAGCTCTAGCATTCGTCAAAAATTAATGCTCCAATCGCCAGAACGTATTATTGCAGCTTGGCAGCCTTTTTTAAGTTACTTCCATAGCGAGCGTAAGTCCTATTTACTTTATTAATAGTAACTTGCTTAAGTAACTGCGTAATTGATCATCTCCTTCTGGAGATAAGCAATGGTTATTAGTTCTCGGTTGATAGTGAAGAAATAACTTTTTTCTTAGCTGCTAAAAAAGAAGCGTTGCCCTAAGAGGCTGATGAAAT
>JBIRBD010000190.1:0-2414 GCA_044326465.1 Chthoniobacterales bacterium | reverse complement strand
TTACGTTAATTTACCACGATCCATTGCCGTTTTTAGGTTCAATCCCCCCTGTTGCTGGGAACAAAAAATAAGAGCGTAAAAATCTAACACTCTCACGCGAATGGTATATTTTCTCATAACCCGCACTATATGAAATATTCCTCCATCTTAGAAACAATAGGTAGAACACCCCTCGTCCGCTTTAACAGGATTGCTCAAGAGCTTCCTTGCGAAATGTATGGCAAGTGTGAGTTTTTTAATCCTGGAGGTTCTGTAAAAGATCGCATTGCTGCTAGCATGCTTGAGGAGGCTGAGAAAGCAGGTCAAATCAAGCCTGGCGATACATTAATCGAAGCGACTTCAGGAAATACAGGCTTAGGGTTAGCCCTTGCAGGAGCAGTAAAAGGATATCGGGTGATCATTACGATGCCTGAAAAAATGAGCCATGAAAAAGAAGTGGTGCTCAAAGCACTTGGAGCCATTATTTATCGAACACCGACAGAAGCTGCTTTTGATGCACCGGAGAGTCATATTTCTCTTGCTAAAAAACTGCAAAAAGAAATTCCAAACTCTCACATTCTCGATCAATACAACAATCCCGCAAACCCCTATAGTCACTACCAATCAACAGCACAAGAAATCTTAGATGATGCTGGCGAAGGATTGGCAATGGTTGTAATTTCTGTTGGCACTGGTGGAACGATCACCGGTGTTGCACGTAAATTAAAAGAAGTAAATCCCGCTATCCAAATTATTGGTGTTGACCCTCACGGCTCTATTTTAGGCGGCGGCACCGATGTTTTTTCTTACCATGTCGAAGGAATCGGCTACGATTTTTTTCCCAGTGTTTTAGATAATAAAATTGTGGATGAATATATTAAAACCAGCGACAAAGAATCCTTTCTCATGGCACGTCGTCTCATTCGCGAAGAAGGGCTGCTTGTTGGCGGATCCTCTGGCGCAACCGCTTGGGGAGCATTACAGGCTGCAAAGCGTTTGAAAAAAGGGGAAAAATGTGTCGTTATCTTAGCCGATGGCATCCGAAATTATCTGACAAAATTTATTGATGATGAATGGATGAGAAAGCATGATTTCACTGATTAGACATAAAAAATAAAATAAAATACTGCCCTCTATACTATTGCATTGAATTAAATTTCCATGAAAAATTCTAAATCCCACCTTGCAACGCGCGTTATCCACGCAGGCCAACATCCCGATCCAACCACTGGCGCCGTGATGACCCCTATCTATCTTTCTTCAACCTATGTTCAAGAAAGCCCGGGCAAACATCGCGGCTACGATTACTCTCGTTCAGGAAATCCAACACGTCAGGCGTATGAAGATTGCATGGCTGATTTAGAAAATGGCACTGCTGGATTTGCTTTTGCTTCCGGCATGGCTGCGACGGCGACTGTTTTAGAATTACTGCAACCAGGCGATCATATTTTAGCGATGGATGATCTTTATGGCGGAACCTACCGCCTTCTCGAGCGTGTTCGCAAACGCTCTGCTGGCCTAGAGATTTCTTTTGTCGATTTTACTCAGCCTGAAAAAATTGCAGCGAGTATTCGTCCCAACACAAAAATGATTTGGCTCGAAACCCCAAGCAATCCGATGTTGAAGTTAGTCGATTTAAAAAAAGTCGCTGCGATTGCAAAACAACACAACATCATTGGTGTTGCTGATAACACCTTTGCAACATCATTAATTCAGCGTCCGCTGGAGTATGGTTTTGACATCGTTGTTCATTCGGCAAGCAAGTATATCAGTGGTCATTCTGATATTATCAGCGGCATTGCTGTTGTTGGAGAAAATCAGGAACTCGTCTCACAAATAAAATTTTTACAAAATAGCGTTGGCGCTGTGGCTGGAGCCTTTGATAGCTTTTTGGCCTTACGTGGACTAAAGACACTTGCCATTCGCATGGAACGCCATCAGGAAAATGCAATGGAGCTTGCTAGTTGGCTGGAGAAGCATCCAAAGGTTGCTAACGTCATCTATCCAGGATTAAAAAGTCATCCACAACATCAGCTCGCGTGTGAGCAAATGGAGGGGTTTGGCGGCATGATTTCTATTACGTTAAATGCTGACCTTGCAGAAACCGTTAATGTCTTAAAACGTACGGAAATTTTTGCGCTCGCAGAAAGTCTCGGTGGCGTCGAAAGTCTCATCGAACATCCAGCGCTTATGACCCACGCTTCCATTCCAGCCGAACAACGCGAACACCTCGGGATCCGCGATGGTTTCATTCGCTTGTCTGTCGGCATTGAAAATATTGACGACCTGCGCGCGGATTTAGAGCAGGCGTTGGGATAAAGAAGCAGTGGTTATTCTCCACTCGTGCGTCTCGATCTTTCCGTTAAAAAAAACGTGAATGAAAATGAGAAGGTTGGCGTAAGGAGTTGGATTTGAAGCTGGTTGTTGTGAAGCCG
>JBIRBD010000081.1:0-8753 GCA_044326465.1 Chthoniobacterales bacterium | reverse complement strand
TTACCCCAATTAAATAACACCCAACACCGATTTAAGGTTTTAATAGTGACCTGGGAGCGAATCAATTCGGATAAAAAACCTTCTAAAATAGGAAAGTTAACCGTGATGCGTAAAATAGTCTTGATCGCCCAATCAAAGCGAATGAGTCGGCTTGCTTTCATTTGTCTAATGTCGTTGTTGATGAACATATTGTCAAATTAAAAGGAGACGCCTTACAACTATTCAAGAAGCAAAAGACCGAGAAATTTGTTAAAGAGGAAGAAATTTCAACCTCCATTAGTGGTACGCAATTGCTCATCTCCTTCTGGAGATGAGCAATGGTTCTCGTTTCTGGGTTCTGTGTTGCTGCTAAAGAAATAACTTTTTTCTTAGCTGCTAAAAAAGAAGCGTTGCTCTAAGAAGCTGATAAAATGGGACTTTTTAAAAATAAATCATAACATAAATCTTTCGAACAAACATAACCAACAACCGATAACCGATAACCGACAACTTCTTGCTCCTCTTCTTCACCAGGAGGAGATGAGCAATTAAGACTTGTTCTTGTTCGTCTTGAAATTTCAATAAAAATCTCTTGACAAGATGTTTAAGATGGGTTTATCAAGCATGCGAATTAACCAGATTGCAAAATGTCATTTCCTCACTCACTAAAAATTTCTGGGCTTCTTTTTATAGCGATGATGGGAATGCTTGTTGTATGGCCTATTCGCTTTGCGGATGATTTTTTTCTCACTCTCTGGATTTCTTTTTTTTGGGCTTTTGGGATTGGCTTAGCAAGTGACTTGAATGCTTGGAAAGGAAGAGTGCTCACGTTTCTTTTAGCGCTTTTGCCAGTAGTGGCCGGCGCCATTTATTATGGTGTTTCTTTTTCTTCGGACGAGTCATTCCTTGTTGCTGGCGTAATTCCATGGAGTGATGCCTATATGCATTTTAGGCAGGCTGCGCAGATGGCTACAGAAGGAGTCATCCACACAGCGATGAATGGTCGTTTTCTTTACCCAGCTTACTTTTCTTCATTATTAACCATGACCAACGGTCAGTTACTTTGGGCAGAAATGTTAATGGGGCTCTCTTTTGCTACGGTACTAGTGATGGTATTACGTGCTACAGCCTCTATTTGCCGAGCCCCAGGAGCTATGATCATGGCTTTCGGGTGTTGGCTTTTTTTTCGAGAGCGTTGTTCGGGCCTCATTATGACAGAAAATTTAGGCCTTCTTTGCGGCTTGCTTTCCCTCGCATTGTTTTTGAAAGCAACAGAAAGGAGGAATCTTTGGTTGCTACTATTTGGAATTTTTATGCTCGCGTTAGGATTTTGTGCAAGACCTGGCGCACTTTTTGTTTTGCCGTTGATCGTTTTTTTTGCAGCCTATGCAGCTTCTCATCAATGGGAGGGATGGTTACTTACTCATCTTTCACGTTTTTGGAAATCAGGGGTCGTGATGTTTCTTGCGTTAGTAATGATTCTGGCTGCTTTTGGTTCCAATAGCCTGCTTCTAACGACGCTCTATCAAGGAAAGAAAGTCATCGTGAATGGAAATTTTCCTTTCACCCTTTATGGAATGTTAACTGGTGGAAAATGGTCCAATGCTGCTTCTTATTTTCAGTGGAACTCTGAGCGTGCCATGCAAGAGAGTTTGAGTCTCATCAAAGAGCGACCTCAACTTTTAGTAATGGGCGCTGCTCGTGCTTACAAAGAGGCTGTAGCACGGCGCATTTTTTTTATGTTTCATCATGAATCGCGACCTGCAACGATGTTGCTTCTTCTGGCGGTGTTGGGACTTGTTCTCCTCTGGAATAGAAACCTAAAATCACTGCGGCCTTATGCGCTTTGGGTGACCTTAATAGCAATAGGAATTTTAGCTTCTATTCCTTTTATTCCTCCGTGGGATGCCGATGAAAGGCCCCTTGCAGTTACTTTTCCTTTTCAAGCCCTTATGGCTAGTATTGGATTTTTTGCGTTGGTGAGGTGGCTCATTTTTACAATCACTAAGAAAATTTTTTTCAAGGAAGTAAACAGAAAAACATCAGCATGGCCCCTGGTCTTTTTTTCTATAGGTATTTTTTTGTTGAGTGTGCCTTTTCCTATAAGCCACAGGTTTTTTATAGCTCGTCGCGAAGCATTAGAAAATCTGATCCCTTCAAATTCAAGGAGTAAGGCTAGCCTCTTTTGTGCCGGATCGATTGCCACCTTAAATCCTCAAAATTATGAAGATGTTCGCCGACGTATGGCTCCTTTTTTGGCACATAACTTAGATCAGGAATTTCTTTTGAGGCTGTTTACTGAGCAATCTTCTTTCGGAATTGATTGGGGAAGTAAAAATTTTGATCGCTGTATCATTTTGCCAGGTGTATCAAAGAGGACCGATATTAATAGCTGGAAGGTTGATGATAGGCTGCTTCCATCGTTATCAAATACTCATGAATAAAAAAATCATTCTTGTTACTGGCGGCGCTGGTTATATCGGTTCGCACACGTGTGTAGCCTTACAGGAGGCAGGCTATGTGCCATTGATTTTTGACAATGGGAGCAATAGTCATGCAGACGTGCTTGAGCGCATAAAAAAGATTACAAAAATCGATCCGCTATTTATTGAAGGAGATGTTCGCGATGGAGCAAGTTTAGATAAAGTTTTTCAAAAATATCAATGTTCAGGAGTGATTCATTTTGCAGGGTTAAAGGCAGTTGGTGAATCAGTGAACCATCCACTTAAGTATTATGATCATAATGTAACTGGCTCGCTTCAGCTATTAGCCGCCATGAAACGAGCAGAAGTAAGGACTCTTATTTTTTCTTCTTCAGCGGCGGTCTATGGAAATGCGGCTGTTGTGCCTGTTAAAGAAAACGCACCACGCACCGCAACGAGTCCTTATGGCCGTTCGAAGCTCATTGTGGAAAATATACTGGAAGATCTGCATCATGCAGCACCGCATTGGAGTATTGCACGTCTCCGTTATTTTAACCCGATTGGGGCTCATCCTAGCGGTTTTATTGGAGAAGCTCCTCACGGCGTTCCTAATAATTTGATGCCTTATATAGCCCAAGTAGCAGCGGGGTTTCGTGACAAGTTATCTGTTTTTGGTGCTGATTATCCGACACTTGATGGTACGGCTGTGCGAGATTATGTACATGTGATGGATTTAGCGGAAGGGCACATCGCTGCGTTGAGGTGTTGTGAAGAGGCGAAAGGGATGGTGACTGTTAATTTAGGAACTGGTCGTGGAACCTCTGTTTTGCAGATGATCGAGGCTTTCAGGGTTGCAACTGGAAAAAAAATTCCGTATGAAATTACTTCTCGTCGGCCTGGAGATAGCGCGCAATCCTGGGCCGATACAACCTATGCCGCCGATCTTTTTAATTGGAGCGCTAAGCGTGATCTTGAAGAAATGTGTCGAGATAGCTGGCTTTGGCAGCAGAATTGTGAAGAAAGTTAAATGGGCTATGGGCTGCTGGAAAGAAAAGTTCTGAATTTATAAACCATCAAATTTTAAGATAGTACTGTTTTTTGCCATTTGTATTTTACAATTTTCCTAGAGCTTTGAGTTCTTTTTTTTCTTCCCTATAGCGCATAGCCCATAGCCCAGTAGCCCATTTTATGAATCGTAAAGGTATTATTTTAGCGGGAGGATCTGGCACGCGTCTCTATCCAGTAACGAAGGTTGTCTCAAAACAGCTACTTCCAATTTATGATAAGCCGATGATTTATTATCCTCTTAGCACGTTGATGCTAGCAGGGATTCGCGATGTTCTTATTATTTCAACGCCGTATGACACACCTCGTTTTGAAGAGCTTCTTGGCAATGGTAGTAATTGGGGAATGAATTTTCATTATGCTATTCAGCCAAGTCCTGATGGGCTTGCACAGGCTTTTATTATTGGAAAAAATTTTATTGGAAATGATTCTTCTGCCCTTGTGTTGGGGGATAATATTTTTTATGGAAATGATTTTCCTGCACAGCTAGAGAAAGCAGGTCACGGTCGTCAGGGAGCTACAATTTTTGCGTATCACGTCAACGATCCAGAGCGTTATGGGGTAGTAACTTTTGATGAGAAAAGTAGGGTTGTCTCTCTTGCTGAGAAGCCAATAAAACCAGAGAGCAACTACGCTGTGACGGGGCTTTATTTTTACGATAATCAAGTCGTAGAGATTGCAGAGGGTCTGCGACCATCACTTCGTGGAGAGCTTGAAATTACCGATATCAATCGGGCTTACTTAGAGAAACAGGAGCTTCATGTTGAAATTATGGGACGTGGTTATACGTGGCTCGATACGGGAACTCATGAGAGCCTCATTGAAGCGAGTAATTTTATTCAAACAATCGAACATCGTCAGGGGTTGAAGGTAGCATGTCCTGAAGAGATTGCTTTTCATCGTGGATGGATCACTCCAGAACAATTAGAACAATTAGCGCAACCTCTTTTAAAAAACGGTTATGGCAAATATCTTCAACATTTGCTTAGTGAGAAAATAAGATGAACTCTACCCCTACATCCATTCCTGATCTTCTTCTCATTGAACCAAGAGTTTTTGATGATGAGCGTGGTTTTTTTTATGAGAGTTTTAATGAACGTGAATTTTTAAAAAAAGTAAAAAGTGACGTTTGTTTTGTTCAAGACAATCATAGTCGTTCCCTGATAGGGGTCATTCGCGGCCTTCACTATCAGACTCTGCAGCCGCAAGGAAAATTAGTCAGAGTGATGAGAGGTTCTATTTTTGATGTTGCGGTTGATCTTCGTAAAAATTCTCCAACTTTTGGACAATGGGAGGGAATGGAGCTTTCGGAAAAAAATAAATATCAGCTCTGGATTCCACCTGGCTTTGCCCATGGATTTCTTACGCTGAGCGAAGATGCCGAAATTCTTTATAAAACGACCAACTACTACGCACCTGAATATGAGAGAACCATTCTATGGAATGACGCAACGCTTAATATTAGATGGCCTATTACAAGAGAGGTGAAAATTTCTGATAAAGATCGCGCAGGAGTTTCTTTTACAGAAGCAGAACTTTTTTAAGATTTTCTTAAAGATGCTTGCTACTTATATTTCCTCACAACGTTTGTCGTTACGTGATCTTTTGCTTCCTTGGAGAATTATTGCCTCCTTGTCGTCGTATCGTTCGTTATTAAAACAATTTACTACTCGTGAAATTGAAAAACGCTACAAAGGGACGTTGTTTGGATTTTTGTGGTCGCTGATAACACCGCTCATGATGTTAATAGTCTACACGATTGTTTTCGGTTTTATTTTTCACGGATCCTACGGGCATCCAGGAGAAACAAAAATTCAATTTGCGCTCGGCCTTTTTTGCGGGTTGTTAGTTTGGGATTTTATAGCAGGTTGCATTGCTCTGGCTCCGGCACTCATGGTGAATAATGCTAATTTTGTGACAAAGGTGATTTTTCCTCTAGAAATTTTGCCTATGGCGATGGTTTTTGCCGCTTTAGTGCATACGGCTATCGGCTTTGTTCCTCTCGTTTTTCTTTTACTGATTTCTCAAGGGAGCATTCCCTTAACGGCGTTTTTTCTCCCCTCAATTTTTATTCCAATTCTCTTTTATGCGCTTGGCACTGTCTGGACTCTTTCTGCTCTAGGTGTTTTTTTACGGGATATTGTAGCGATGATGCCAGCGGTGCTGACAACTATTATGTTCATGAGTGCGATCTTTTTTCCCATCACTGTCGTTCCGGCATCATGGCAATGGGTTATCATGATCAATCCTGTAGCGGTGCTTATTTCTATGGTGCGTAATGCCGTGGTTTTTGGTCAAAGTCCCGACTTTAATCTTTATTTCATTCAGGTTGCCGTCAGTCTTTTTGTTGCTATTGGAGGGTATGCTCTTTTTATGAAGGTGAAGCCTGCTTTTGCTGATGTGCTCTAAAAATTTTTAAAATCTGAATGAATTCTAATATTGCCATCTCCCTAGAAGATGTTTCCAAGGCATATACGGTTTGGAAGGATCCTTCTGCTAGACTGAAGCACCCTTTACTCAATTTAATGGGAAAAATATCCCCTTCTCTCAGGCGGAGGATTGATAAAAAATTAGAAGGACTCTGTAGCGAGTTTTATGCCTTACGTAATATTTCCTTTGAGGTAAAAAAAGGTGAGTCTATGGGAATTATTGGGCGTAATGGCTCAGGAAAGTCGACGTTATTACAAATTATTGCAGGTACCTTGCAGCCGTCGAAAGGCTTTGTGAGAGTAAATGGGCGTGTTGCTGCCTTGTTGGAACTTGGGAGTGGTTTTAATCCTGAATTTACAGGACGACAAAACGTTTATCTCAACGCTTCTATTTTAGGAATGACTCATCAAGAAACAGAGGTGCGGTTTGCTGATATTGAAGCTTTTGCTGAGATTGGAGATTTTATGGACCAGCCGGTTAAAACTTATTCAAGTGGAATGAGTGTTCGGCTAGCCTTTGCAGTGCAGGCAATGATAGATCCTGACATTCTTATTATTGATGAGGCCTTAGCTGTTGGAGATTATTTTTTCCAGCAAAAGTGTGCTAGGAAAATGCGAGAACTCAAAGAAAAAGGAACAACATTATTGTTTGTTTCTCATGACCTAGGTGTTGTAAGAGATCTTTGCCGGGAAGCTCTCTATCTTAAACAAGGAAAGGCTTCCTATTACGGGCCTAGCGAAAAAGCTATTAATTATTACTTAAATGAGAGAGTGGATTCACCAAGAAAGGAAGTTAAAGAGAGGGCAGCAATATCTTATGAATTAATGTCTCAATATTTAGATCAACTTCGTCCTGAAGCTGCATGGTTCCTGGAACCAGCAGAAGTGCCCAAAAAATTGGCAGGCGCAATTTTAGGAGTAATTGTAAGTAACGAAAGTGGAATGGTAGGAGGAAAAATAAAAATGGGGGAAAAAATAACTATAAAAGTAGTATTTCTTTCCTTGTTAGAACAAAACTTTCATGTGGCTATTGAA
This sequence comes from Chthoniobacterales bacterium, assembly GCA_044326465.1. GTDB lineage: Bacteria > Verrucomicrobiota > Verrucomicrobiia > Chthoniobacterales > UBA6821 > CAIWMF01. The sequence goes on along the minus strand of JBIRBD010000081.1, from coordinate 1,822 downwards.
TTCAAAAATCGTTATGACCAAATTATTAACAGTACAAGTTCCTATACTTGCAATGAGAAAAGTATTCCTGCGCATGCTGGTGAATTAGTAGAAATGGAATTTTGCTTCGATTTAATGATTGAAGCAGGAAAATATAGCTACCAGGTAACTCTTAGCCAAGAGAGCGTTATTCCAAATAGAGGAGAACATATCCATGAAACAAGCTGGTTAGGGCCTCTGGAAGTGGAGTGGGATTATGAACATCAAAGAGCTCCTTTTTTAGGAATGTTTGGTATTCCCGCTGAAATTCAAGTCATTAGAAAACAAAAATATACTTATTAATAAAATAGTCATGAAATCTCATTATTACTATTTTATTGATTCTCCAGGATATGTAGCAAGGAAAGAGCATTGTGAAGTAAAAGGCTGGCTCTTTCATAAACAAGGCCTTCCTGTTAAGGGAGTTCGCTTAAGAATAAAAAACAAAAATTTTTATGGTGTTATAAAAATTGAGCGACCCGATGTAGCTCATCACTTTAAGCAAATAGAGGGATCTTATTATAGTGGTATTAATATTCCCGTGGAGTTTAAGCAGGGGATTAATAAAATAAAAATAGAAGTATTATCTGATAATAATCAGTGGGATCCTATAAGCGTTAAGTATACCGCCTACAATTCTTTAGTTGCTACAATACCTTTTCTTTTAAAAAAATTTATTGAAAGGTTTTTTTCAAAAAACAGTTTGTTTTTATTAACTAAAAAGAAAACGCAAAAATATTATTTCTATTTAATAAAAAATGATTTCTTAGCAATCGTTCATAATTATTGTGTTTATAAAAAATTAGGTGGACTTGGGTGCCTTGTTCATTATTCGCCAAAATCTATTGTTAATGAAACATATCCTAAAAAAAATCATCACCATAGACTTCCTAAAATAACAGTTGTTACCCCTTCTTATAATCAAGGAGAGTATTTAGAAAAAACAATTCAAAGCGTTCTTCACCAAGATTATTTAGCTCTTGAATATATTGTTATTGATGGAGGGTCCCGGGATTATTCTCTCAAAATCATAGAAAAATACCATTCCTCCTTAGCCTATGCTGTTAGTGAGGCAGATCAAGGGCAGTCGCACGCTATTGAAAAAGGTTTTAATCAATGCACTGGCGAAAGTAGCGATATTATGGCTTATCTTAATTCAGATGATCTCTATTTACCTGGTGTATTAAAGTTTGTTGCTAACTACTTTAGTGAACATCCTAATGTGGATCTCATCTATGGACATCGTATTTTAATAGATGAGAAAGGTGATGAAATAGGAAGATGGTTTACTCCTCATCATAACAATTATAATCTTTCCATTTTAGATTATGTGCCTCAAGAAACAATGTTTTGGAGGAAGCGTATTTATAATAAGATAGGAGGCATCAATCCTGATTTTCATTTTGCTATGGATTGGGATTTGTTACTCAGAATGCAAGAAGCAGGAGCTGTTATTAAAAGAGTTCCCTATTTTTTAGGATGTTTCAGAGTCCATGCGCAGCAAAAAACAAATCTCCATATTAATACTATTGGTGAAAAAGAAATTAATGAATTGAGGCATCGATCGCATCAAGAAAAAATAACACATCATCATATTGCTCAAGTGCATATAAAAAACTCTATAGAGAGTGCGCTAACACAAATTTTATTTTCAAAAGGTGTTAGAATTTAACTTGAATATTGCATACTAAATGTTAAAGAATATTGATTATTTAATTGTTGGAAGTGGCTTTGCTGGACTTACAATGGCTGAACGATTTGCGTCCCAACAAGTAACAGTGTTAAATTGCAACAGAAATATCAG
>JBIRBD010000087.1:0-8413 GCA_044326465.1 Chthoniobacterales bacterium | reverse complement strand
TATGAAACTTTTAAAGCAACGCATAATTATCAATTTGAATAGTTAGGTTGGCTTATACTGTAGTGGAGATCCTGTTAAGGATAGGGGTCAGGAGATAGAGATAGGGGTTGAATGGCGCTAACTTAGCGCCATTCAACCCCTATCTCTATGACTCCTATCTTCCTATTCCGCTCGCGTGAACGGGCACATTTTTTTATTTTCAAAAATTTCGTGTAATTTTTGTTGAAGCAGCTTTTTGTCAGGTAATTGAGTTTTATATTCTGACACCATAGTAGGAGAAAGGCTTCTACTTAAAGCGTATTCCACTACTTCCATATCTTTATCTTTGCAAAGTAAAATTCCAATTGATGGGCTTTCATTGGATTTTCTTACATCACGATCTAGAGCTTCTAAATAAAAATTAAGTTGCCCCAGATGCTCTGGTTTAAACTTATCTGCCTTGAGTTCAAAGGCTACTAAGCATTGTAGTCCTCGATGATAAAAAAGCAGATCAATATAAAAATCACTGTTACCTACCAATATTTTGTATTCTTCACCAATAAAAAGAAAATCTTTTCCTAGCTCGAGGATAAAATCTTTTATTTGAATGATAAGAGCTTTTTGCAATGCTTTTTCATCATGGTTTTCTGGCAAGTTTAGAAATTCAAAAATATAGCTATCTTTGAATGAATTAGTAACGTCTAAGTTTGGATTGTGTAATGATTGGGATAGTTTGACGCTACTGATCATTGTCCGTTCAAAGAGACTAGCAGAAACTTGGCGATCGAGTTCTCTTACTGTGTAATGTTCATTGATGGTCATTCTGATATAAAATTCCATTTCTTCAATGGATTTACAGCGTGAAAAAATTATTCTGTGATGACTCCAGCTTAATTTTGCCAATAGACTATTTCGCATATCATGAAATTGTGGCTTCACTGAAGCCACAATTATAGGCCGTTGATTATCTGGCAATTGAAATTTTTTCTGCACCTCTAAATTTTGCACCGCATATGTATCATAAAACTGTTTCATACGGTATAAGCTTCGTCGATCAAAGCCTTTTAGCTCAGAATAGTTTTTCTGAATATAAGCAGCTAACTCATCGAGTGTCTTTTCGCCCCATATAGAAGAAGCTAATCTATTGCTAATATAGCTTCCAATGTTCCAGTAAAGATTGATCAATTCAGCATTTACAGTTCTGATGGCATTAACGCGTGACTTTTTAATGAACTGAATTATTTCTACAAACTCTTTTTCTGACATAAGTTAATTAATTGAAATTAGAAATGGCATGACATAACCACTACCCAATGAGATCCTATCATGTTCTCTGGAGAAACTTCTGCCCCTGATAAGCTAAATAAATCAATACCATTAATGCGACTTGCTACTATTGATTCTCCTTCGTATTCGTGTAGAAAAATATCATACTTATGCTGATCATCAATAAATAGAGCATCATCTGGACAGCCTAGCTCTGAAAATTCATATCTAAAAAAAGGTGGTTCCCCCTGAAAGTCTGGAAAATATTTTAAGAAGATTTCCAGCGCTTTCTTACGTTTTTCTTCCGTAGTTGAATCAACATCCATAATGGTCGTTAATACTGCCCATTCGTGAGTTTTTTCTACTTCATCAGCAAACGCTTTTAATTTATTTTTTCTCAACAACTTTCTTGAAAAATATCCACTCTAAAGGCCACCAACACGACATGAATCATACAAATCCATAGTCGGATTAGAGTAATGTTTGTTTAATATCCTAGTAACAATTCCTGTTTGCATATAAAGAAGCGCGGTTTCCCTTACTTCGCAAGAGCTATTGGCAAACATTGAGGGCACTAAAAAAACACTAAGTAGTTCATAAGTATTAGTTTATTAAAAATAATAGAATAATATCTCTATCAATAATAATGAGCAATGTCAATAAGCCTTGGGGGGCCAGAGAAAGGCAGCGCATATCCTCCTGGCAGACTGCTCCATCGATAAACCTAACAGCGATAAGGCGCTCCAAAAATGGAGTGCCACTCGCAATGAAGATTTTATTTTTTAGCAGCTAAAGAAAAAATGCTTCGCTGCTAATCGATAGGCGCCATCTGCTTGGGCACAAGCACATCGATGACATCAAGAATTTGTTTCTGACGATTGCGAGGCAGCGATGAAATCGTCTCAAAAGATTTGCGAGCTCGGCCTACAGGACCGTTACGCTTGGGGCGATCATGCGTAGAAAAAAGTCTTCCACTTCGCCCCCCCAAAATAGCCGCAAGCTGTTGCAAACGATCACGAGTTAAGCCGATTTCTCTGCGTTCCCATTTGACATAAGAAGGCAGTGAAATCCCCAGCTGGTGAGCGACTTCACGTTGTGTGAGCTTGGCCTGTTCACGCAATGATTGGAGAGGCTCATCAAAGGCAGAGCGCTATGGGTTCAATCTTGTGGCACGCTACTTGTTTTTGACAGGAGGCTATTTTGAAATCTTAACTTTTTTGATGGGCCCGTGTGTGCTAAAACACGTGAAATGCTTCTGTTGGGAAGGAGATCAGCAATTGCGTTGCATTTACTTATTTTTAAACTAATTTTATAGATACCATTTGGACGCGAATGTTGAATCCAATGTAATTGCTCATCTCCTTCTGGAGATAAGCAATGGTTTTCGGTTGATAGTAAAGAAAAGATTTTTTTCTTAGCTGCTAAAAAAGAAGCATTGCCTTAAGAGGCTAATAAAATGCGACTCTTAAAAAATAAATCTTTCGAACAAAAGCAACCAACAACCGACAACTTTTTGCTCGTCTTCTTCGTCAGAAGGAGGTGAGTAATTACTATCCAATAGAGACCATCAAATAGGAGGAGACCATCGATATGTTATTAGAATATTTCAATAGCCTGCTTAAAAAACTTGGAACTAATATTGGGTTAACTGGTTTAAGTGCGAATAGCTATGGGTTCTGCTCGCTTCGCTTCGATGATCGATTGACTATTGATTTAGAATGCAATGAGGAACAAGAAAAATTAATTATTTCAAGTTTGATAGGGACAATGATAACAGAGCAAAAAGAAAAGTTTTTCTCTGAGCTACTTGAAGCAAATTTATTATGGGGAGGAACAGGTGGTGCTACAATAGGAGTGGATCCAGCAACACTCGCTGTTTTTATCTGCTATCAAGAACGCCTTGCAGGAATGGAATTTTCGCGATTTCAAGAACTTATTAAAGAATTTAGTGATACCGCTCTTTTTTGGAATCAACGTCTTGTAAAAAACACTCCAAAAAAAGATCGGAAAAGAGTTTGCTCTTAGTAAAAGTTCATGATTGGGTTCTTTTCATGCAATATTCTGACACAAAACGTAACACTATTCTCTATATTATTGGATTCACTGCTGCACTAGCCGGACTTTTATTTGGGCTAGATGTTGGAGTAATTGCAGGAGCATGCGATTTCATTCAAAAAGATTTTCAAATTAGTGATCATATTATTGAGTTAATTGTTACCGCACTACTTTGCGGAGCCGTTTTTGGAACACTGATTTCAGGGATTCTTTCTCATAAGCTTGGGCGAAAAAAGACAATGCTCCTAAGTGCCCTCATTTTTGCAGGAGGGTCACTTTTCTGTGCTTTAAGCAGCTCTGCTAATCAGCTGATCTTGGCGCGTTTTGTTTTAGGAACGGCTGTGGGGGTAGCCTCATTTACAGCCCCTCTTTACCTTGCTGAGATTTCCCCACAAAAAGTACGTGGCTCATTGATTTCAATGTATCAATTAATGATTACGATTGGGATTATGATTTCCTATTTTAGCGATACTTATTTTGCTACAGCAACATTAAATGGAGTGCAAGGTGGTCACTGGAGGCTAATGCTTGGAATGATTGCCCTGCCTGCTTCGTTGATGTTTTGTGCCATGCTCGTTCTTCCTGAAAGTCCACGCTGGCTTTTTTTGAAAGGTTTCCAAGAGCGAGGTATTGGTGTTTTTCGCAAGATGCTTTTACCAGAGGATGAAATTGCTCGTGAAGTAAGAGATATTGAAACCAACCTCGAGAAAAAACAACATGGATTTCAATTGCTGTTAACGAACTCGCATTTTCGTCGCGCTATTTTTCTTGGTGTTTCACTTCAGTTTATTCAGCAATTCACAGGAATGAATGCAGCGATGTATTATGCACCACGGATTTTTAAAGCAGCTGGCTTTGCTACCACGTCAGGACAATTATGGGGAACAGTAATTGTTGGTGTTACTAATGTGCTCGCGACGTTCATTGCTATTGCTTTTGTTGATAAGCTAGGTCGTAAGCCGATCATGTATGCTGGTTTTGTCGTCATGGGGCTTTCGATGCTGGCCGTGGGCTACTTTTTTAATATGAACATCGAGCAATCGCCTGTTCTTGGGTATTATGCAATTATTGCGTTGTTGCTCTTTATTACAGGGTTCGCTATGAGTGCAGGTCCGATTGTTTGGGTCATCTGTTCAGAGATTTTCCCTCTTTCAGGTAGGGATCTTGGAATAACGTTTAGCACGGCATCAAACTGGATCTGTAATGCTATTGTTGCTGCTACGTTCCTTTCAATGTTATCAAAATGGGGCAATGGAAATACCTTCCTTTTCTACGGAGGTATTCAGATATTTTTCATTATTTTCTTCATGATTTTTGTTCCAGAAACAAAAGGTGTATCGTTGGAAAAAATAGAGAGCAACCTGCTTTCTGGTATGCCACTAAGAAAAATAGGGAAATAACATTGTGGTAATTGCTCATCTCCTTCTGGAGATAAGCAATGGTTATTGCTTCTGGGTTCTTGGTTGATAGTGAAAAAATAACTTTTTCTTAGCTGCTAAAAAATAAATCTTTCGAACAAAAACAACCAACAACTGACAACCGACAACCGACAACTTCTTGCTCGTCTTCTTCGTCAGAAGGAGATGAGCAATGACACATTATGTATACCGGAATAACAAAAGGACTTTTTCCAGTTGTTTTTCTCGATAAAACGCACTCGCTAACAACCTATCGCATTCAATTTAACCGAACCTTGCTTGATGGATTGCTCGTCAGTGCCAGTGTTTCTGTTGATGGAGTTTGCCAGACAGTTGTTGCTATTGATGGAAATGAAGTCACCTTTCAAGCCATTGAGGAGACATTATCTAAAACAACGCTACAAGATTTATACGAGGGTAGGCTTGTTAGTATTGAGAGAAGCGCTCGCTTAGGTGATGAAAACGGAGGCCATGAATTGGCTGGGCATATTTTAGAAACAGGCACCATTATTGGGAAAAGACCCTCAGTGAACAATTTAACGCTTATTGTTCAATGTTCACCTCAATCAATAAAATATATTTTTGAAAAAGGCTTTATTGGTCTAGATGGATCTAGTCTAACCGTGGGAAGGATTGATATCCAGAAATGTACTTTTGAAGTTTATCTGATTCCGGAAACATTAAGACTGACCAGTTTTTCTAAGAAGGGACCTGGAGATAAAGTCAATATTGAGGTCGATGCGAAAGCGGTCATTATTACAGAAACAATAAAACGATATGTTTTGCCTCTTCAGAAAAGAGTGGAAGCCCTTGAGAAAAAAAGCGAGTAACGGTAACCGATTCAGCAGAATCGTTGTAAAGGGTAAAGAGCGCGAAAACAAAATTTTCTATGACTTGTTTTCTAAAGACGGATCGTAGGAGAGTGAATTTCAAATGATCAATCTAATTTCAGACTAAAAATACTCTTTACCCTTTACTGATCCGTTCATGTGAACGGACAATGGCGTCAACTTAAGAGCAAATGTATTGAAAATATTCTGTTCTTTTTGCCGTAGGCCTTACTGACCTGTAGCCTGGACCCCTTGCCGTCACTTAATTCCTTAAGTTGACGGCATTGTGTGAACGGATACGATGACCTGGTGCCTGTAGCTCGGTTAACCTGACCGTTCTTTGTGGTGAGTTCTTTTTTCTTATGCTCAAAAAATTTGAAACAATCATCCATCATACTATAGCTAGGCTACTGCAAGCGGTGGCGATTTTTATTGTTATTGGAATTCCAATATTGCTTGTGATTGTGCGTACCCATGGGCTTGGAGATACTGTTCGCAAACGCGTTGAGAAAGCGATTTCTGGACAATTCTATGAAGTAAAAATTCACCGATTGCTTTTTAGTATTAGCGATGGGCTCATCGCAGAAAATCTCAGGGTTCAAGAAAAGAGCGCTTCTCATCGATTGCTAGCTCATGCAAGTCGTGTCACTATTTTGCCGAAGCTCTCTTCTCTCTCGACAGGGGGGGTAGAAATAGAATCTTTTCAATTGCATCATGCAACCATTGATGTGCCATTGGGAAATACTCAAGAGCCTCGATTGAGGCTTGATCACGTGGAGGCCAAGATTATATGTCCTCCTGAGCAGTTAACGTTGAGTAATGCGAGGTTCGAACTTTGTGGCATCCATGTCCATGCAAGTGGCAATTTCCTCAATCCAAAAACATTTGCGCCTCATCCTGTTGCCAGTGAAGGACCGGGAAAAATTGCTCAGATAATTGAGCTCATTCAGGAGCAATTACAGCGCATTCAATGGGATGAAATGGCACCCAGTCTTGAAATTGAGGCAAGTGGTGATCTTACAAAGATAGAATCGTTGCATGCAGATCATATCACCTTTCGTTCGGGTTCCTGTAGCTATGGACCATGGCAGCTCAAAAGTATTTCTGCTGATCTTGACTACGCAAATCTTGCACTCAAGCTCCAGCATCTATCGTTAGAAGATCATTGTGGTGAATTTCATATTTCTGGAAATGCAGATTTTAAAAATAAAGAAGCCTCATTAAATTTTTCTGGATCGTGTGATGTTGCCTCTCTTTCAACACTCCTTGCATCAAAAAGCCCACTCGCTGATTGTGTCTGGATTGATCCACCACATCTAGAAGGTGCCCTCTCTGCTGTTTGGAAAAAAGAGCCCGTAGATTTTCAAGCTGAAGCACACCTTGCTGCTGAGCGTTTTGCCTATCGAGGTATCGAGATGAAGAGTCTCTCGGGTGGTTGTATTTTTCGTGAAGGTCGTTTTTTGGCGCGTGATTTCTATGTGACGGGCTCTCCTGGTTCTCTCACACTTGATTTTATGGCTGCGCCTGATGATTACCGTGTGAGGATTAATGCGGCGTTGTTTCCTCAGCTCATCGCTCCAGCGGTAAAAGGAAATCTCCAGACCACGCTGGCATTGATGAACTTTCAAGACCCACTCAAAATTACCTTTGAAGGTCACGCGCCAAAATCCGATCCTCTTTTATTAGAAGGCTCCGGAACATTGACGGCAGGTCGCTCTGCGATGCGAGGCTCTGCCATTGATGGCCTATCAGCAGCGTTTCAGGTAAAAGATGAAAGCATCGATTTTCAAAATATTGCTGCGCATGTTGGAGAAAAAACGGCACAAGGAGAATGCATTTACGACATTAAAAATAAAGAGATCCGATTTCCTGGTATCACCTCTCGTCTTGATCCCGTGGCCGTTATGATGTGGATTGATCCACGTATTGCGGAGTCGCTAAAAGATTATCGGTTTCATCAAACTCCTGATTTAAGTGTAACCGGCTGTATTGGTCTGAAAGATCCACAAAAAAATAATTTTAAAATAGATATCAAAGCTCCTGAAGGTCTTGACTATACGCTGATTAAACGAGAGCTTTCATTCATGAATGTCGTTGGAACAGCTGCGATAAAAAAGCAGGAACTAAGGATTGATATTCCACAGGCTTTACTTTTTGATGGCCCCATTGCGCTCAAAGTTCACGCTTCGATTGTTCCAGGCGATGGGCGCTATGGAGCAGATGTGCATCTTGAAAATGTTGATTTCAAGAGTATTACGAAGCTTTATTTTGATTACAATAATTCGGAAGGAAAACTCAGTGGCAATTATAGTTTTACGACGATAACGGGTGATGATTATGCCATGGTAGGCAAGGGAAATTTAGTGATCAAGGATGGGAATGTTTTAGCCATGCCAATTTTTGGGCCACTCTCTGATTTGATGAATGATATTCTGCCAGGATTAGGCTACCAAGCGGCACGGCGCGCGACGGCTGACCTGACCGTACAAAAAGGAATCATTAATACCAAAAATCTTTCGATTCAAAGTGCTGAATTTAGTATGATTGGTTTTGGTGATATCTATTATCTTGAAGATCGGATGAATATGAGCATCAGACTCAATGTTCAAGGAATACCAGGGCTTGTTCTTTTTCCCGTCAGTAAACTTTTTGAATATGTTTCTGATGGTTCCTTAAAACATCCAGGGTGGCGCTCAAAATTTGTAACACTACCAAAAATACCGACACTTTAGCTCTTATAGAGCACCAGTAATTGCTCATCTCCTTCTGGAGATAAGCAATGGTTCTTGGTTCTTGGTTCTTGGTTGATAGTGAAGAAATAACTTTTTTTCTTAGCTGCTAAAAAAGAAGCATTGCCCTAAGAGG
>JBIRBD010000096.1:0-8018 GCA_044326465.1 Chthoniobacterales bacterium | reverse complement strand
GTGGTCGATGATCGCAAGCAAGGAGAGGGCTTTGCGAATTACTGGAGTTTTGTCGGTGATGACAATGGCACTTGTGTTAGGAACAGCTACGAGTGATCCATATGGGTTGACTTGAATAACACCTTGAAGAACATTGATGGCTTCGTTAGGGGAGAGAAAATGAAGCTCTTGATAAAAACTAACAAGCTCTTCACCGCTAGAGGGGAGTTCTGATTCCTCTTGGTAGAGCGGTAGACCTTCGGAACGTGGAGGACGGCTTGGGCCAATGATCTTAATAGTTTTTTCATCAACCGGTACTAAGACATAGCCATTGAGGAGCATCGAGCTTTCTAAAAGTGCAATGGCATCTTTTTTAGAAACAGGATCGGCAATCATAATGGAAAGATCAGGCCCGGCTAGATTGGAATCTCGGATAATGTGTTTGCCCGTTAATTTTTCATAGAGTGCCAAGACTTCCATTACCGATGTATGAGGAAATTGAATACTCACTTTGTCGGTTCCATTATTCTTGTTAGGAGATGGTAGATTGGAGAGTGAAGCTTGGGGTGGTGTAGCTGTGGATGGGGGCTGAGAAGGCATCATTGGCAATGTTGCTAACGATGAAGTTGCTATTGGAGCGCTGGGATTGGAAGCTGATGACGCTCGAGTAGAGAGATTGTCTGTTGCTGCTGTAAGAGTGTTATCAAGGTCTGCAGACTGAGAACTTGAGTTGGAAGAAGGAAGGGTTCCATTTTTTGAAGCAGGAACTGAAGAAGGCCCATTGGTTGCTGTGAGTGATGGGTTTGTTGTAGATGTAGCTGCAAGGCTGTTAGAATTTACCAAGGAAACCGATGTTATGGCATTGGGTGCCTCATTAACGGTAGGGGAGGGTTTTTCTTGTTCCGCCGCTAAAAAGAAAAAAGGAATGAGTGCTATAACGCCTATTCGGGTGAGGGTAGATTGAGAAGTAATTTTCATGAAGAAGATTAGAAGGTTAAAAAAAAATTGGGCCTGCTTGAGTAACTATTAATGGTTCGCCTGATTAGGCTGTTGTGGCGAAATAGGAGGGCGTCTAATAATAAGGCGATTCGTAGCAGCTCCGTTTTGTTGATTAGGCTGACCATATTGTTGAGAACCAGGATAAGATGGCATTGATGGAGAGTAAGGAATGTTTCCATTTCTTAGTTGGTTACCTGGTCGTTGCATCGAGCCTGGAACAGGCATTCCAGGATGCTTAGCTGATGCGGCATTAGTTGAGGTATCGATATTAGAAATGACACCTGTTTCTCCATTCACTCTGATAGTAGCTTTTAAGAGACTAGGATCTTCTTGGTGAAGGACATCGACAAGCGATATTGACTTTGCATTTGGTTTTTTAGTCACTAGATCGTGGCTTTGATCATTGCGATCAAAAACAAAAACTTCAGTTTCTCCATCAATATTAATAACACCTGTGATCATGTAGCGCTCAGCAAGTGGCGATGTTTCTTCAGCGGTGGCTAAGGAAAAAGGGGAGTGCTTGAGAATTGTTTGAAACTGTGAAAGCTCACGTGGCTTCATCCAAGGCGACAGGATTTCAGCGGAAGATGCTGTACTTAAGGTGTTTGCTTCGCAATAAGGGGATCCTGCTAGGGCGGTGAGCGCACAGCAGATCACGACTGCCTTGAAAGAAGGCAGAGGATGAGCCACAAAAGAACACAAAAAATTATTCATTAAGAAATTTTTATAATAGCTTAGTAATTTTAGAACCGGTCTTAAAGAATTGCTTGATTTCGAGGTCCACAACAATCTTGCTTGGCTCTGGATCACTCTTCATCGTGAATTTATCAATCGAGCGCCAGGCTGTTGGTGTTTGCATTGCGAAGAGAAATTGCACTAAGCCTTCAAAAGGTCCTGAGAGCTTGGTTTGGACACTAACGCAGTCTGCATTTTCTGTGGTATGAGGAGGTAATAAATTTTCTTCGATAATTTTAAGGTCCTCTTTTTCTGCTTCGTTTCGTTCACATTTTAACAACTCAGAGCTCGCTTGATCATTATTAAAAATAGGAAGTGGATGTTCATGAATCCAAGTCGTAGCAGGATTGAGTGCTTCTGCCATCGCTAGCGTTGCTTGGTTCTCTATGATTTTTGTTTTCATAGTGACAATCTTGCTTTGAAGGTTATGACTGACGCTGAGATAGACCTTAAGACTCAAAAGATTGATAGCCAAAAAAACCGCTCCGCATAAAGCAAGGAAGAGTTTTTTCTCGTTAGGTGCTAGTTTTCGCATGTCTATTTGGAAAATTTGAGATTGGAGTTGAACGATTTTGCCGTTAGTAGCTTAGAGATATGCTGCTCACAGATGAAGATTTGAATTTTTACTCTTCTTTAGACTTCGCATGAGCTTGTGCACCTTCTAATTCAAAACGAACGCTGTTTTTTCCTGCAAGCTTTGGTTGGCCACTAGTCCATGCATATTCTTGAAGTTCAGGCGCTTTTTTAATCAGTTCAATAAACGCATAGGCTTGTGAAACATCAGTCGCCTCTCCGGTGATTTGCAATCGACCTTCCGCCCCAATAAGGCTAATCAGGCGAATTTTTTCTCCATGGATCTGGCTTGCGATAGTAGTGAGAATGTCGAGTGGATAGGTTGTTGAGTCAATTGAAGAACGAAGCTCTTGGTAACATGCAATATTTTGAGTTGCTTTTGCAACGGAAGTTTTTTGAGCGGCGGCTTGGTGGTCGAGATGTTTCAGGATCGATTCTTTAACAATGAGATTGATGAGGCCTAGGAATAGCAGAAAAAGGTAAACTGCAAATGCTGCTGCCGCAAATTTTTTGATGCGTTGTTGTTTTTCTTGTTCAATGCGTTCTAGACGGGCTTGCTGGGGAGGAAGATCGATGGGTGGCCCTGGAATGAGGGGAGGGGTTAGTGTTTCATGGTACTCAAATACTGATTCAGTCTGATCTTTCCCAGCGAATGCCTCTTTTAATAAAGAGCGTTCTTCTTCCGAAAAATTCCCAATCAGGCGCAAGCTTTGTGGTATCCCTTCGATGACCGACTCCGATTGAAGGCGTAGAGCCATTCTGGTAATGAGGCCGATTAAAGTACGATTGACTAATGTTTCGCCGCTTCCTGAAAACCAAATGCAATGGCCATTTTTTAAAAATCCAAAACAGATTTCGCCAAGTTCTTGCCAGATCAAAAGATCTTTTCCTTGATGTGAAAAAAATCGAGCGGCTGCTTCAAACTGATCGGCTTCTTTTAAATAAGGTGCTGTTGCTGCTGTTGGTTTTACTGAGGGTGCTAAGACAATGACTAGCATGCGGCCATTTTTTGTTTCGAGTGGAATTGTTTTTAATCCTTCGGCCATGTCGCGGCGAAGCAGATGTTTGCTCGCTAATTCCATCTCGACAAGTTCTAGAAGATTTCCCTCAGAGGAAATCCAGAGTGGAATCACCATCAGATCACGCGTCGGCATGCCTATAATCAGGCGTGTTTTATTTGATGGAGAAAATGGAGCTGCGTGATCATCAATGAGCTCAGGAAGACTCTTGCTATCAGACTGTGTAACCTTATCAGCCGTTGCAATTTTCCAAAGCTGCCATGTTCCAGCTGTTTCTCCAGGACGTAAAATAAGCTGATCGGAGTTTGAAGAAGGCTTTTGTAGACTGCTCCACTGCTTTGAAAAAAACTTCAGGCTCGCAAAAAAAATCGTTTTTAGTTGTTCGCGATTAAAATTTTGCTCGGCTAAAAAAGCTTTGATCGATGTTATGTAAGCCTTGAATTTTGGTATCTGAAAATTAATTTTTTTCTTTTGTTTTAAAGCATCACTTGGAAGCTGCGGTAATGGCGGCGGTAAAATGGCTGGCGATTCTGATGGGCTGCTCATGATGACTTCAGCAAGTATCGATGGCATCATGTTCTCAGAATCTGTTTTTAAAGTTGCTTCTACTGATGAAGAGGAAGGAGCCGATGGCGCACTAATCGCTTCGCGATCGTTTAAGTCTCTAGTTGAAGTGGAAGGAGCGACTTCTACTTCTTCTTCCTCACTTAAACTTTTCACTTCAGCTGCTGCGAAGCAGCTGGCGTGAGGAAGCTCTTCGCAGTCTCCAGTAGAGTGTGAAAATAGGTTCTCAGATACCCCTGATATTGGGGGACTAGTCGTGATGTCCGTTGAGTTTGGTATCTGAGGAGGCCTAGAGCTACTCTTAATAGATTCCTTCTGCGCTTGGTCTTCTTTTTTTTTGCGATGAAATAGGCGAAGCATGGCAATAAAAGTACTTTATTTAGGACTAGTAAGAAAATTAGCTTGGCTTAAAAAGTAATAATTTTTGAGATGTACAAGAGAACATACAACAAGAGTTCGATAAATGCTCATGATATTTTTTTCAATCGTGCAATACCTTTCTTCTTATTCCTCTTGCCAGCTTAAGATGTTATTACCGATGCCGGCCATGATAACAATAATGTGATGCACAACGCCATTGCAGGTGCCGATGCTGTCGATGTGACGGACGTTACCCGAAATTCCAAAGTAGTTTAGCAGAATGTTATTCTGTGTTGGACTTAGACCAATAACTTGTTCTGCTTCAAGAAGGTTCGTGATCGACAGGCCGTTGTTTGTTAGGCTAGGAGCCGCATTGGGTGGTCCTTTACGGAGTTTGATGAAAGCATCAGCTTGATCCGGTGTAATGCCTAAAAAATCAGTGAGAATATCTTTATCACAAACATTAATATTAATTGTTCCTGGATTATACGTGGAAAAATAATTTTTCCATTTTGGCTGTGCCTTCATGACAGGGGCAAAACCAATTACCATCGCCATTTCACGAGCATCCACAAAAGGTGCATTGGGTGGATATCCTTCTAAGCCGAGCGCTTCATAATTGTCTGCTTTAGCGCCATGAGGAGAGCGAAGGGGTGTAGCGCTTTGCCAGTCATAAAGGCCATCAATCGCGCTCTCTTGATCTTCTTCTGAAATATTCCAATGGCCAAAAAGCACTTGAAACGGCGTGCGATGATCTGGCTTTTGCAGCCAGAGATTGGGGTTAATAAGACCTGATTCACTGGTGACTTGAACCCAGTAACTTTCACCCTCTTTGCTTTTTGGATCGCCTTTTGTAAGAATCGGATCATTTGGTGAGATATTAGTATTCATCGCAATGGCAAGTCCACTCAGAGCCATTTGACGAGCGCGAAAAACTCGCTCGGCATGAGACTCTTCTTTCAGCCAATTATTAACGCTTCCTGCAACCATCAAGATGAGTGCCGTTAAAAAAGCAATGGCCCATAAAACCATGGGTAGAGCAAATGCTCTAGGCTTCTTTTTAAAATTACTTATTCGAGAAATTTTCATCAACGCGTTGGAGATGTCGGCTCTGCTGGTAGAGGCGTGCTGTTTGTTGGAGTGTTCGAAGATGGAGTTGAAGAAGCATTTATGGAAGCGCCTCGAACAGCTTGTGAGCTCAAAAGCACTGCATTTACCGGTGGAATGTAAAAAATAGAGTTAATGGAGTTGTGAACACCAAGGACTTCCATTTGTAGACGCACAAGCAATGGCCGACCTGTGCCTCGAGGCCACTCGTCAACCCATTCTCTATTCCGGAAAAAACTCCAATGAGGTTTATTAACTTTTGGCAAAAGTTCTATCCAATGTTCATCTTGAGATAAAGCATTGCGATCAGTCTCTTGGACATTTTTTGGAAGTCTTAAAATAGAAAAAGTTCGTGTCCCATCATTGCGAGCGAGGGCTGATAGAACTAAAGTTCCACCCCCAAGGCTAGGGATTCCAAAAACTGCAGTTGCATTTTCAAAATTCAAATCAGGCAGAGCATTCGAAGAGTTAGGCGTCGTTAGATAGACATTCCCATTAGCTGGAAGATTAAGAAAGGCATCACGGGTTATTTCTAAAAATCCTTTGAGGCGTCGCATAACGAGTTGTTCTTGAATCGTCTCCCGTGTGGATTGAATCGAGGCGCTTGTAATGGAATAAATCGAGCCTGCAAGTAAGGCTACAATAGCCATAGCGAGCAAGACCTCAAGCAGGGTAAAAGCCGCAGAGCGAAGTAAGAACCTGTTTTCACAGTCTACTGAAGACAGCGAAGAGCTTCGTCGCGCCAGCTGCTTCGCAGCAGTTGAAGTGAAAAGTTTAAGTTTAAGTGAGGAAGAAGAAAAAGTAGAAGTCGAAGCTTCAACTTCAACTAGAGACTTAAACCTAAAAACGGTGATGGGAGTAATGGGAAATGAGTTTTTTTTCATCCACAAAAAAATTTAGCTGCGAAATAGATTCTTCTCAGTAGCCCCTCTACGGATGATAAAGAAGCATCTCTGCAGTGTCGTTAATCTTTCCATTTTTAGTTATAATTTTAATACGATAGAGGCCGGTAATAAGGTGGTTTTGAGCATCTTCGAGCTGCTCTGGTGTGGCCGATTCTTCAACCGCGATGCCATTATTGTCACGTGCTTCAATGGTACGATTGCCTGAAAGTGGGGGATCAACCATATTGTAAGCAAGACGTGATTCCAACTCGAGACGGGAGAGGACTCGTTGACGAGCCTCAATCGATGATTGGACGGCCGTTTCTAAGGCAACAGCTAACCCTGTAACGGCAATGCAAAAAACGGCGAGAGCAATGAGGACCTCGAATAGCGTAAACGCTTTGCTATTAGGAGATAGAAGGCAGGAAGTCATTTCTGAAAAATTTTCATTTTGCCTGGACATGCATCTGCTAATTGCTCCAATGGCATCATCAAAAGTTAGTTCATTTTTTTTGTCATACCAAGCTGTTTTTTCTTATTATAATTCCGAGTTTCCTGATATCGAGCTTTCTGATCCTAGAATTAATTTAGCAGTTCAAGATGTGCGCACACGGAAAATTGAACGAGCTATCTCAATGACGCAAGTCGCACGTGAGCTTACGCGTAAAAATGCTCATGATGCTAAAGAGATGCGATCTCAATTTAGAAATTCATTCGCTTCTATTTTGCTGAATGTTTCTGCCCAAAAAACGACAAAGAGAATGGAGCGAAAGGCTACGTATGCGCTGCAAGATGCAATAACTCATATTCAAAATTCTTTTGATGGCTTTAAGGCTATTCGAGATGAATTGAAGGACATTAACGATGAGCCACTCAGCAAAGGAAAATCTACATGGATTAATAGATATCAAGGAGCTGGTAATATGCTCATCACTAATAAAAAAGTGGGTTTGCCACAAAAGGGTAAAAATGGAAAATCCAGTGCTTCCAATCTGTTTGAGTATATTAAATATCGCTCAGATTTTTCACCGCAATTTCAGATGAATTTTTTTCCAACTCTATGGAAAGCAGAGGAAAAATCCGCTGTTCTCAATCCTGGGAAAATCTCCCAGAAAGTAATTGCCAAAGAGAAAAGAAAAAACCAACCTGTGCCTGCAACTTCTAAAAAAGAGAAACTAACGAAAGCTCAAAAAAAGCTGCAAAGGAGATTGTTGAAAATCAGCCTCCAAAACCAGCCTCAATCAACAAAAAATTCTCCAGCAGAAAATGTTGCAAGTAGCAGGATAGCACAACAAAACAAAAATCTAGTAAGAAAGTAATTTATTGCGTCCTCGCTCTTCCAGAAAAAAATAATCATGAAAAATCCTCTTCGCTTCTTCCTTATTTATTTTAGTATCCTCTTCGCTTATGCGTCCGCTCAGGCGCAAGTAAGTACGTGCGTGAAGGTGGTCACCGCTGCTCAATATTGTGATTTTTTAAATCATATTGCAACAGAGAGAGATCTTGCCCACCTCTACAACGAGGCGATGACCTCCGATCCGACGACAACCTCCATCGCCCGCGTGGGCGAGCCAGGGCGATGGTACTATGAAGTCATCGCTGGAAGAGAGAATTTTCTGATTAACTACGTTAATAGGCAACAGGCAGAAGCCAGCTTCGCTGGCAGGTTACAGGCTGCAGGCTACAGGCTACAGGAAGAAGCTAATGATAATTATCTTAGCTGTAATAGTGACACCTTTGAAGTGGAAGTTTCCTCACCAATGTTGACGCTGGTTTCTTCTTCCCCCACTTCAACTTC
>JBIRBD010000024.1:0-17699 GCA_044326465.1 Chthoniobacterales bacterium | reverse complement strand
CCTCAACTTAAGGAAATTAAGTGACGGTAAGGGGTTTCAGCCGAAAGGACTACAGGCTACAGATAAGTAGGCCTACGGCAAAAAGAACAAAAATTATTCAACCTAGAAACGTGAATGAATTATACAATAATGCGAAGACCAAGCCTCGTTGTTATTAAAGGGAGAAGACGAATTGGGAAAAGCCGCTTAATAGCTGAATTCGCAGCTTTATGTAAAAGCCATCAATTTTGGAGTTTTGCAGGTCTTGCTCCACAAGGTGGAATAACGGCTCAAGACCAACGAGATCATTTTGCCAGGCAATTTTCTCTTCTATTAAAAATTCCACCGATGACGTTTTCTGATTGGAGTGATGCTTTTGAACATCTTTCTCTTGCCTGGTTGGGAGGCGCACTTAGGGCTGCAACTTGAATATTTACTGCTTCAAAATCGTCCTCTGCTTTTAAAAGCTATTGGCTTATCTCCAACAGAGGTTCTCTGTGATGGTCCTTACCGACAGTCAAAGAGAACGATACAAAAAGGGTGTCAGATTGATTACCTTATTCAGACACAAACAAGAAATTTATTTATCAATGAATTCAAATTTAAAAAACGGGAGCTTACTACAGATGTGATTAATCAAGTGCAAGAAAAAATCCAAGCACTCAAGATTCCAAGAGGGTTTGCTGCTATTCCCGTATTATTTCACATAGGTGGTGTTTCTTCAGGAGTGGCAACCGATCCCTATTTTTTTAGAGTTATTGATATTGCCAGTTTTTTAGAGGAGATTGAGGTATCATACAGTCAATGATTTTCCTCGTTTTCGTTGAGGCTTGGGAATCAGCTCCTCAAGTGATTTTATAGGTAGTGGCTGGAATAATCCTTCCAGCTCATGAGCTCTCTGCAAGATTACTGCTATACGATAGAGTCGTTCTAAAGCAATCGAGCCAGTTCGTTCAAATCAACAATAACAGATATTATTTTGTTTGTTTGTTGTATTCGTTCAGCAGCCCAGAAAAGTTAACGTAACAATCAACGTTTCAAAAAAAGCATCCGCCACAAAGAAAACAAAGATGACACAAAGAACAGAAAAAGAAATTTTTTATAAAAATTCTAAGTACTCAATGACCCAAGAAAAAATCCTGTAGCCTGTAGCCTGTAGCCTTCAGCGTATCTACAGCCTAGGCGCTGGCATTTCCATTAGCTTCGTTCGAATCATTCTGGCACGCAACGAGTCACGTTCTTTGGAAGATATTTTTGTAAGTTGAGCTCCTTTTTGCAGGTGAGCAGGCTGTGTTTCGATGAGCAATTCATCAATCACAGGACGAAATAGGACTGGAAAAAGCTGCAAATCGATACCAAGTTTTACTGTCGAAAGAAGATTTAAAGCCTCTTTGGTAGAAATGGAATAAGCGTTCTGTAAAATGCCATGGGCTCGTCCAGCTTGATCTAGTAAGGTCTCTGGCTCTCGTTCTAGCAGAAGAGCTCGTGCATTCTGCTCATGGTGTAAAATTTCTCGAATGATTGTGTTGAGTTGCTCGAGAATTTCTTCCTCTTGTTTACCGAGAGTGGTTTGATTGGAGATTTGAAAAAGATTGCCAATGGCATCTGTCCCTTCGCCATGCAGACCGCGTACGGCAAGGCTCATTTTATTGACCGAGTTAATAATTTTATTGATCTGTTCTGAAAGCACCAACGCTGGTAGATGCATCATTACCGAAGCACGCATGCCTGTGCCAACATTGCTAGGACAGGCTGTGAGATAGCCGATTTTGGCATCAAAAGAAAAAACAAGGTGCTCTTCTAGCCTACGATCAGCCTGTGCAATCATTGCAAAAGTCTCATGGAGCTGGAGTCCAGAACGAATTGCTTGCATGCGAAGATGATCCTCTTCGTTGATCATAAAACTCAATGTCTGCGCCGCATTCATTACTACCGCACTACCAACCGATTTTGCTGCATGCTCGCAACTGATAAGATGACGTTCCACCAACACTTGTTTTTCAAGAATCGTCAGATTTTCGAGCCTTTCTGAAAAAGCATTTGTCATCTCCGGAAGTGCTTCTACAGCTGCTTTGATGGCTTCCATGAGAATGATTCGCTCTGGTTTTTTTGCCCAATCTGGAAATGGCTTCCCTTCAAGGTTGCGAGCTAGCCGCACACGACTACTAATAACGATCTGACTATCGGGGCCTGATCCTGCAAGGGATTCACTGGCGTTGAGAGTAATTCGAGATGGTGTCATCGGTTAATCCTAATACTTCGGTATTTGGCTATAGAAAATGCATTCCTGTTTTAACAACCAAAGCTAGCCCTAGAGAGGATGGGATAGCTCCTAAAGAAACACAAATTAAAATTCGTAAAGGAGTAATACTGAGTGCTAGTAAAATCAGCGTTGCAATTTGTGGTCCGATGGTAATGGGGGCAATTAATCCCAGGCCGATGACTCCATAGCGGACCCAGATGCGCCAGAATAGTTTTTTTTCATCAACAATGGGCGAGATGTTAAATTTTTTTATGAGCCATAATCGGAGTGGCACTAATAAAAGAATCGTTGCTGCACCAGTGCAATAGCCAAGCCATGCTATGCAGGTCGCAGCCCAAAGTGGAGCGCCAGTCACAACAGCAGCTGGAATAGCACTGATAAAATAGAGGAAGCCAAGCCCAAAAGCTGTTAAGAGAGCGGAGTAAAGATGAATGGCCATAAGAAAGATCAATATACCCGTTCCCATGAACGGATAAGGGGTTCAGGCTACAGGTTTACAGGCTGAAGGAAGAAAGGCTGAAGGCTAAAAGCTGAAGGCTACAGGACTTTTTCTTGGCTCATTAAGTACTTAGAATTTTTGTGATGTTGGTAGTTACTGGAAGCTACAAATTTCAGATTAGAAAATTTATAGTAGATCAATAACGGCTAATATTAACAAAAGGTACATTAGGAGTTGTCATCTCAGGCGACATTAGAAAGAAGATTTTTGCGTTTAGCCCTCGAGAAATTTTTTATAAAAAAATTCTTTTTGTGTTCTTTGTGGTGAATTCTTTTTTGTGACGTTGGTAGTTATACCGAAAAAATTCTTTTTCTGTTCTTTGTGGCTATTTCTTAAATCAACAACCGTGCTGGAGATTCTAGTAGCTTCTTTAGAGCTGCAAGATATTCCGCGGCGACGGCACCATCCACTACGCGATGATCTCCACTCAACGTAAGGGTCATGCGTTGGCCAATGGCAATTTCATCGTTTGCGTTGATGATCGGTTTTTTGGTGATTGCGCCAACGGCCAAAATAACAGCCTGTGGAGGATTGATGATGGCATAAAATTGATCGATGCCATAAGCGCCGAGATTCGAAACAGTGATCGTCCCGCCAGAAAATTCATCTGGTTTTAATTTTTTGTCCCTGGCGCGTGTGGCAAAATCTTTTACGTTAGCGCTGATTTGTTGGAGCGTCATTTTTTGTGCATCGCGCAAGACAGGTGTGACAAGACCATCTTCAACGGCTATAGCAACACAGAGGTTTACGCTTTCATATTGATAAATACGATCGAGGGCAAAGGCTGCATTGACTTTCGGTTTTTCCATCGCCGCACGCGCGGTCGCCAGGAGCACGATGTCGTTGAAGGTGATTTTTGTTTGCTCTGCGGCCATGAACTCCTTCCGGAAGGCAACCATTGGTGCAGCATCAATTTCAATGGAGAGGTAAAAATGGGGAATCGTTGTTTTGCTAGCAAGCAGGCGTTGAGAGATGATTTGACGCATGTTGCTGAGCGGAATCTGCGTTTCTGGATTGCCGACAATCGTCGTTGGCATGATCGCAGCAACTGCAGAAGGTGATGACGAGCCATCCCTAGCAGCTAAATGAAGTGGCGCTGTAATAACATCAGCGGCAATAACGCGACCTCCGGGACCAGTTCCTTTCCCCGTAAGACTGGATAATTCAAGACCGCGTGAGGTTGCAATTTTACGAGCCAATGGCGAAGCTTTGATTCTTTGAACTTCTGTGGTGGATGATGATGTTGCGCCAGGAATTGCTGTGCGGGACTTTCCCTGTAGGGTAAAAATAGGAGGCGTGGCTATTGATGAGATAGAGTCTTTTGAAGTCGCCGAAGTCACTGCTGGAGATACTTCGGTTATTTTTTCATTTTTTCCAAGAATCATGGCAATGCGAGAACCAACGGGAACTTTGGCACCTTCTGCTACGAAGAGCTCTGTGAGGATTCCTTCTTCAAACGATTCCATCTCCATCGTTGCTTTATCGGTCTCCACTTCGGCAAGAAGATCACCAATCTCAATGGTGTCACCCTGTTTTTTACACCAACGTACGAGGGTTCCCTCGGTCATGGTGTCACTTAATTTAGGCATGGTAATTGTAGGCATACTATTTGGAGATCAGAGATTTGGAGATCGGAGATTGGAGATGGGGTCTCCTAGAATAAAGATAGGACTTTTTGGACGATACGTTCTGCTGTTGGCAATTGGATTTTTTCCAGTGGCATGCTATAGATCGCAGGTGCATCGAGTGCGGTAATCCGTAGAATGGGCGCATCAAGTTCATCAAACGCTTTCTCTGCAAGCATGGCTGCAATTTGTGCGCTGATGCCGCAAAAAGGTTTGCTTTCGTCGACGAGAACGGCACGATGGGTTTTTGCGACAGAATTTAAAATTGCTTCTTCATCGAGAGGACGAAGGGAGCGCAAGTCAACGACTTCTGCGGAAATCCCGTGTTTACTTTCAAGAATTTCAGCAGCCGCTAAAGCTGTTAAAACAGCTCTTCCATGAGCGATGAGCGAAACATCAGTTCCTTCGCGTTTGATGTCAGCTTTACCCAGTGGAATAGTGTAAGATTCTTCAGGGACTTCGCCAGTATTGCCATAGAGCAACGTATTCTCCATGAAACAAACGGTATCATTGTCACGAATAGAGCTAATCATCAGGCCTTTTGCGTCGTAAGGAGTTGCGGGACAGACGACTTTTAAGCCAGGTGTGTTGGCGATGAAATTTTCTGGCGTGTGTGAATGTGTTGCTCCGACGTTAGTTCCTGCATTAGCGGGACCGCGAATGACCATCGGTACATTAATAAGGCCGCCCGACATGTAACGTACACAGCCTGCATTGTTGATGATTTGATCAAAGCCAACATAGGCAAAACTCCAGAACATCAGTTCGACAATAGGACGTAATCCCATCATTGCAGCACCAACGCCTAAGCCGAGAAAAGCAGCTTCGCTGATGGGTGTATCAATGACGCGCTTCGATCCGAATTTTTTCCAGAGACCTTCAGTGACTTTGTAGGCACCATTATATTCGGCAACTTCTTCCCCCATGAGGAAAACAGTTTCATCACGTGTCAGTTCTTCACTGAAGGCTTGGTTAAGGGCTTCTCGGTAAGTAATAATGGGCATCTTTATTAGGAGATTGGAGATCGGAGGTGGAAGATCGGAGATGGGAGACTAGTTTGTAAGCGATTTCTTAAATTTAATCATTAATTAACCTAAAAACTTGAATGAAAATGAGAAAGGTGACGTAAGGAGTTGGTTCTAAAAATGGTTTTTATGAAGCCGTGGCTCACCTAAACGGTGAGTGAGGTTTTAGAAAAAACATTTTGAGGCCAAGTATATTGCGTTAAAAGTTTTATTTTGATTCACTTTTTTAGGTTAACATCGTTTCTTTTTTAAAAAAACTGGACTTCGCAAAAAGCTCCTATCTTCCATTTCCTATTCAGCGGCTCTGTCGCTAAAAAAATGCGATCCGGTGCGGCCAGCTTCGCTGTCTTGATCAACTTCGTAATAGATGTCGGTGAAAATACTTTCTACATCAGGCCATGGACTAGCTTCGGCAAATTCTACAGAGGCTGCTGCCTCCATCTTTGCAGCTTCATCGATGGTTTGGATGTCAGCCTCAGTTATGACTTTTTCTTCTAGAAGTTGATTTTGCCAGAGCGTGATGGGATCGTGTTGCGCTTTATAATTTTCGATTTCTTCGGGGGTCCTGTATTTCTTGCTATTAGCGTCAGCTACCGAATGGCCGTAGTAGCGGTAAGTAGCAACTTCAATCACTGTCGGCCTCATCTCCTTGCGAGCTTGTTCCATGGCTTCATGAAGTTTGGCACGCAATTCATAAATAGAGGATCCATTCGCGACATCCCAATCCATATTAAATCCAGCAGCTCGTTCTGCCAAAAAGTTTTTGACCGAGGAAGAACGTTCTAAGCTTGTTCCCATGGAGTAGTAATTGTTTTCAATAATAAAAACAATGGGCAGATTCCAAAGCGAGGCGAGGTTGAAGGATTCACTGACAGTGCCTTGATTAATGGCGCCATCGCCCATAAAACAAAGGGCACAGCCCGGAATTGCTTTATATTTTAAGGCAAAGGCCAAGCCCAGGCCGAGAGGAACTTGACCGGCAACAATGCCATGACCACCCCAATAATGTTTGTCAGGAGCAAAAAAATGCATGGAGCCACCCTTGCCTTTGGAGCAGCCTGTGGCCTTGCCAAAAAGCTCAGCCATACATTCCTCCATCCCCATGCCAACGGCGAGTGCATGCCCATGATCGCGATAGGCAGTGATCATTTCATCGTGACCATTCATGAGCGAGGCTGCACTAACAGCAACTGATTCTTGTCCGATGTAGAGATGCAAGAAGCCACCCATTTTTCCCTGGCTATAAAACTTTAACGCCTGTTGCTCAAAACGGCGAATCCGCACCATCGTGCGCAAGCAATCAATTTTCTGCTCACGCGTAAGGGAGGTATTAATCGCTTTTTTAGAATAGTCAACAGCCTCAAGTAGCGTAATTGCTTTATAAGGAACTTCAGCTGAGGGCTTAGTAGAAACGTTAGATGCTGTCAAAACGGTTTAAAAAGGTAGTGGATAATTAAAAAATGGTGCTATGCTCTGCCGACGCTCACATAGGTGAATCCAGCTTCACGCACGATATCTGGATGAAGAAGATTACGTCCATCAAAAATCATGGGTGTATGCATCGTTGCTTTCAAGGATGCTAAATCGACGTTGGAAAATTCATTCCATTCTGTTGCAATAATCAGCGCTTCCGCATTGGAAGCTGCTTCGAGTGGAGAGGAAGCAAATGTTGCCCGACTGATCGTTCCGAGCTCTTTTGCTTTTTCCATTCCCTTCGGATCATAAACAGTAACCTCTGCTCCTTCTTTCAATAACTGCAGTACAAGATCCATAGGGACTGAGCAACGCACATCATCAGTGTCAGGCTTGAAAGAGAGTCCCCAAACAGCAATTTTTTTATCGCGCAAAACCCAGAGCGCCTGGCGAACCTTTGACAGAAAGCGTTCAAGTGATGCCTTATTAATGCGCTCAACTTCTTCAAGTAATGTAAAAGGAACGCCGAGTTCACGGCTGATAGAAATAAAAGCTGCAATATCTTTTGGAAAACAGGAGCCTCCATACCCTAGGCCAGCATTAAGAAAGTTTCTTCCAATGCGTTTATCAGCACCAATACCATCGGCTACTTTTTCAACATCAGCTCCGCTTGCTTCACAAAGTGAAGCTACAGCGTTGATATAAGAAATTTTTAGTGCCAGGAAAGAATTTGCGGCATGCTTGATGAGCTCTGCACTATTGATATCGGTTACTAAAATTGGAGCCATGAAGGGCTCGTAAATTTTTTTCATCAAGGCGATCGCCCGATCACTATTGCTACCGATGACGATGCGATCGGGCTTCATCAAATCAGGCACTGCGCAACCCTCACGAAGAAATTCAGGATTACTCACAACGTCAAAAGAACAGGCCTCTTTATTGTATCGACGAATTGTTTCTGCAACTTTTTCTCCGGTTTTGACGGGTACCGTGCTTTTATCAACAATCACACGATAATTTTTCAGTACGCCGGCAATCTCACGAGCCACAGCTTCGATGTAAGAAAGATCGACGCTACCATCAGGCTGTGGTGGTGTTGGAACAGCGATAAAAACAACTTCTCCATGATCTACTCCTTCTTTAATGCTACTGGTGAACATTAATCTTTTGGCCGCTACATTTCGCGTGACCAGCTCTTCAAGTCCTGGTTCATAAATGGGAATCTCTCCCGCTAAGAGCATATCAATTTTTTTCTGGTTGTTATCAACGCACATAACGTGGTGACCAACTTCGGCAAAGCATGCGCCGGTTACAAGGCCGACATACCCAGATCCAATAATACAGAGTTTCATGTTAAAAAAAAAGTTGAGGCGCCGTTGATACGGCTGTTAAGAAGTTTAGGAGTTTAAACCTAAAAACGTGAATGAAAATAAAAAATTTGACGCAATATAGTTGGCCTGAAGCTGTTCGTTCTAAAGCCTCACTAACCGTGCAGGTTAGCCGCAGCTTCATAACAACCAGGTTCAAATCCAACTCCTTACGCCGACTTTCTCATTTTCATTCACGCTTTTAGCGTTAAACACAAAGCAACACAATCAAAAGAAGAAATAGCCACAAAAAACACAAAGAACGTGGAGGAAAAAATCTAAAAATCAAACGCACATGGTATATCTTGTTCCTTGTTTTTATTCATATTCTCGCTAACAAATTTTAACTTCAACTACCTGATGCGTACAGCGTTGCTGTACACATCAAGGAGCAGGCATTAAGGGGTTAGGATTTTTGTTTGCAGAATTATTAAAAGAAACAGGCACCATGAACTCAGGAAGATCTTTTAATGCTAGATTGAGAATGACCCCGTATTGAAGGAGGCCGTTTTGTGTGCTTGTGCCTTGGTTGTTACGAACTTCAACACCCAATGAAACAATCCAGCTTGAGAGATCTCGATTAATTAAGTAGCGCTGATCGAGTAAACTATTTCCGGTATTTCCACTTGTTGTCGTTGTTGAAGGAGCCGAACTATTAAGATTAAAAAGCTGGGATGCTGTAAATGACCAATGATCGGTCATTTTCCAATGAAGATTGACCGAAGGTTGATTGCCACTCATCCCATTATAATTATTGATATAGGCGCTCCCAACGCCAAGCTGCAACCAGCGCGCAGGCATGATATCAAGCCCCCAATTAACCTCCGTAAAACCTTCACTGGTCATCGGGATTTGCGAATCAACGTGGGTTGAAAACCAACTAACTGGATTAAAAGTAAAGCGATTGTTAAAATTAGAAACCGGTCCATTCATGTAAGGATTGATTCCGTTGACATCCATAAAACTATCTAAATAAAACCAATCATGCGTCTCATCATCCCGTCGTGTTTGTAAACGATTGCGTAGACCCAGCCTCATGATCGCCCAGGTATCAATACTATCGATGGCTGCAAACTGAGGGAAATCCAGCGGTTGTAATTGAGTCGAGCTAGGCTGAAATCCTGACCTGGTTTGATTATTCGGATTATTGGGGGTGTAGCGATCAAATTGGAAAATCTGATTGGGATTAGGACCTCCTGCATAAACATAGGAAAGATTGGCATAGGGTTGGAAAACATGTCGCACGCCGTCGAGACCCAACAAGCGTGATTGCATCCATTCAAAATTACGGGAAATTTTGAATGAGGTTTCAAGACCTGCATTAAAAATGGGACGAAAAACAGCTCCACCCCAATTCAAAGCATTCGCTTGCGTCACACCATTTGTTATCAGTGTTGAGGGAATTGTTGTTATAGCTCCATTGGTTTCAACATAATTACCGCTGTGATTATAAAATGTTCCGCGTAGGCCAACTTTCGGAATAACAGAGAGCCAACCAAAGAGCGTTTCAGGCATGCTGAGTTGGTGGAATGTATCAAAGCGAGCTGTATTATATCCGCTAGGACTAAAGTAATTAGGGTTATTCGTTGTGTTCTCAGCAAAGTTGCGCTGTAGCTGGCCTAGTGCTGTGGTGCCATCATAAAAAACAGGCAGCCCAAAAAACGGTTCTTGTTTAAAATCAAAGGCTGCTTCGGGAAGTCGCTCCGTGGTTTCTTGAAAACTATTCATCTGCCAACGCGTCACCAGAGAGAGCGAGTAATCCTCGTCAAGTTTTGTAAGTACAATATTATTATCAGGTTGCGGATTGATGGAATTTTCATTCGGATAATAATTCTGCATCATTGTTGCATCACTTAGCTTTGTCATATCGGCCGTCGCATAAAGATCATCATTAAGATAAAATTTTTGCTTAAACCCAACACGATAGCGCCCCTCATAATTTCCATTGGCAGGATTAGCAATAGTCTGTTGACCAGGCGCATTATTAGCATTGGGCATCATATCCCATGCGTAGTAGGAAAGAAACTCCCCTGTATTACGGTCCTCTTTTCCAAATTTATCTTCTAGATCAAGACCAGCTGCAACACCACGTAATGATCGGTAATCAGCATGAACGCGTGTCAAAAGATGATCATCGTTACCGAGAGGATAGGCGTAAGATGTTAACAAATAGGCTCCCCATGTAGAATCATAACCAGGTGTTATTTGTAATCCATTTTGTTTGAGGCTGGCGTAAAGATAAGGCAGCCACAATACAGGAATCTTTCCAACATAAAGAGCTGTGTTTAGAAAAATAACGCGATCTTTATCGTAAACGCGCACGGTATGAGAACGAACGCTCCAATTTGGCATGGAAGAATCTGACGTTGTCATCGTTGAATCATGCGCATTAAATTGCTTAAGCGATGGAGATTGGAGACTGAGGGCACGGAATTTTAAGGGGGAAAATTCTCCCTGAAGTTCTAATGCGCGCGTCTGTTTTGTTTCAAGATTGTAGAGTGCGCGCTCCGCAGTAAAGAGACTCTTCTCACTATAAATCCTGACATTGCCAATTAATAAGATATCACGTGTCTCAGGATTATATTCTGCACGATCGCAGTAGATACTAATGCCATTGTAATGGATCTGCACATTATCTTCCGCTAACGCAACACCATTTTCAAATCGTGTGTTTCCATCAGCAGTAATTTCTACAGGTCTATTGTTGAAGTCGACAACTTGAGCGAGGGCTGAGGTAACAAAGAGCAGGGAGAGCAGCAGAAAAAGTTTTTTCCAAGCATTTAAAATTTTGTAATAGATCACGACAATAAATATTGAAAAGGAAAACTTAGTCTAAAAACGTGAATGAAAATGAGAAAGGTGGCGTAAGGAGTTGGATTTGAAGCTGGTTGTTGTGAAGCCGCGGCCAACCTGCACGGTTAGTGAGGCTTTAGAACGAACAGCTTGAGGCCAACTATATTGCGTCAAAAAATTTATTTTCATTCACGTTTTTAGGGGGTTAATTGCTCAGTACTCTAAAAAAATAACCGACAAAGAGCACAAAAAAAAAGCAGAATAGCCACAAAGAACTTAAAGAACGTCGAAAAAAAATTAAACAATCTTTGCGTTTTTCTTGTGTTTTTTGTGGCTATTCTTTTTTAGCACTTGTATTGGGCTGACTCACAGCACTACCAAGGTGACGAATATCCTCTGCGCTCACCGCAAAGACGACATCTTCAGCAATGTTAGCAGAATGGTCGCCAATGCGTTCTAGGCAACGACTGATAAAAATTAGGTTGAGGTAAATAGGAATACGTCCTGGATCATCCTGCATTTTTCGAACGAGAGATTTATTAACTTCCTTGTTAAGGCGATCGAGCTCTCTATCTTGCATTTTAATTTCAAGTGCTAGCTGCTCGTCCTGGCGCGTGTAGGCGCGAGTGGCAGTGTCAAATATTTTAATAGCTGCCTCAATCACACCATCCAAAACATGGAGTTCTGGTACCGCAGGGTGCTCATTAATTTTACGAGCTCGCCGTGCAATACTGACAGTTTGATCAGCGATGCGTTCAATGTTAGCTCCTATTTTTATCGATGAAAGTACATCGCGCAAATCAGAAGCAACAGGCTGGAAGCGACTCATAATATAGAGCCCTTCGCGATCGATCTGCATTTCCAAAAGATCAATCTCTTCATCATCAGCAATCGTATTATTGCAATAATCATCATCACGTTCCATGAGCCCGCGAAGTGAATTTTTGAGGTTGCATTGAGCAAGATTGGCCATCATCAACACGCTGCTGCGTAGCTGATCAAGTTTTTCGGTAAAGGGAGTAAGAATGTGAGAGCGAGGGTTGGTCATGCTGAAGAAGAGGTTGAAATGTTGAAGGCCGCTGACGCGGCAGTTGAAATATTGAAATGTTGAAATGTTGAAGGGTTGAAGAGGTTAAAAACCGCTGAAAATTGAAATCAAATCAATCGAAAGAACTCTTTCAAGGCAAAAAAATTCTAACTCTATTTTCAAAAAAAGCACTCTTCTGCATTTCTTCAAATCCTTTCAACATTTCAACGTAACTACCTTGGTAGTTACCTCATCACCGCAATTATCCGAATCTTCCCGTAATATATTCCTCTGTTTGTTTGCAAATCGGTGCGGTAAAAATTTTATTCGTTTGATCGAATTCAATCAATCTTCCTAAATAGAAAAATGCCGTGTGATCAGAGACACGGCTTGCTTGTTGCATGCTGTGCGTCACCATAATGATCGTAAAATCTTTTTTTAACTCGATGATCAGTTCCTCTATTTTAGCTGTGGCAATGGGATCAAGGGCTGCACAGGGCTCATCCATGAGTAAGATTTCTGGTTTGCTAGCAATCGCGCGCGCGATGCAAAGCCGTTGCATTTGTCCTCCAGAAAGTCCCAGGGCGCTCTCTTTTAAACGATCTTTTACTTCATCCCAAAGGGCTACTGAACGGAGTGATCGTTCCACGGTTTCTTCAAGCATCGAGTGATGATGATGGCCTGTGATCCTCAATGGGAAAACGATATTTTCATAAATCGACATGGGAAAGGGATTTGATTTTTGAAAAACCATTCCAATGCGACGGCGTAGCGCAATAATTTCGACACTCGGATCAAAAATACTGGTTCCATGAATCATGATATCACCTTCATGACTGACTTTTGGATTAAGCTCATTCATGCGATTAAAATTTCGCAAGAGTGTTGACTTGCCACAACCTGAAGGTCCAATAAAAGCAGTTACTTGGCGCGGCAAAATCTCCATGGAGATATCAAAAAGTGCCTGTTTTTTGCCGTAGAAAAAACTAAACTGATCGACCTTAATAAAACTTTCTTCTTCAAGGGTAACATCATTCATAAAATCTGATTTTTAATGCATTTTGCGACGAAAAATACATTGAGCGAGAATATTAGTCCCTGTCACCATGGCGACAAGTACAAGTGATGCGGTCCAAGCCATTTGAAGTTGATAGTGATAGGGGAGGGCGGAAAAATTATAGATAAAAACAGAGAGGGAGGCGACTGGCTGCATAATAGAATACATCCAATTCTGACTAAAGAGTGCCGTAAAAAGAACAGGTGCTGTTTCTCCTGCTGCACGTGCTACAGCCAACATGACGCCCATCATAATACCTGGAAGCGCTTCTGGCAAAACAACGCGCCAAATTGTTTGAAATGGAGTAGCTCCCAATCCATAGGCAGCATCTCGGTAGCTTGATGATACTGCCAAGAGAGCCTGCTCTGAAGTGATAAGAACGGTGGGCAACATTAATAAAGAAAGTGCAAAACCACCTGCCAAAGCTGAAAAACTTCCAATCGTCAAGACAACCATGGCAAAAGCAAAGGCACCACAAACAATAGAAGGAATACCGACAAAAAGGTTGGCGACAAAACGAACTACTTGGGAAAAATAAGAAGCTGGCGCATATTCATTAATAAAAATAGCAGCCAGGATTCCAATAGGAGCAGCAATTACTGTGGCAATACCGACCATTGCAAGCGTTCCTAGAATAGCATTACCAAATCCTCCTTCTTCCAGTCCTGGCGGTGGTGGAAGCTCGGTAAAAATTTTAAAACTTAAGAGAGGTAATCCTTGTTTTAGTAGCAAATAAACAAGCGAGAAAAGGGGAGTAAGGGTCATAATCGCCAGCAAAAAACAGAGCAAGGTGAGGAATCGATTCCGCAACAAACGGAAAAAATTGGTATGCCCTTCGGCGTGACGGAAAAAATGAGGGATCACTGATTTCATGAATTTTTACGAAAGTTGCGCCGTTGCTTTTTGAGTTCGCCGTAGGACCAACTCTCCAACAAGATTTGTGCCCAACGTCATCATGACCAAAAGAAGTGCTGCATACATCAGTGCACTAATTTGAAGGCCACTGGCCTCCCCAAACTGATTTGCTAACAAGGCGGAGAGTGTATTAGAGGGTGAAAAAAGGGAAGAGACTAGTCGCTGACTATTGCCAATTAACATCGTGACGGCCATCGTCTCTCCCATCGCACGACCAAAGGCTAAAATTGTCGCCGCTACAATTCCAGGTGCAGCAGAGGGTAAGAGTACATAAAAAATTGTTTCCCATCGCGTTGCACCAAGGGCATAGGCTCCTTCGCGCAAGCTTGAAGGAAGGCCCATGAGCGTCGATCGAGAAATAGCGGTGATCGTTGGTAGCAACATGAGCGCTAGAACAAGGCTTGCTGTGAGCAGGGAATAACCATTGGGGGGTCCTTTCAAAAAAGGAATTGAGCCACAATGAGCAGTAATCATTGCTCCATATTTTTGTACTAACGGAACGAGGACAAAAATTCCCCACAAGCCATACACCACACTTGGGGTGGCGGCGAGGAGTTCAACAATAAAACGAAGTGCGTGTCTCACAGGACTTGGCAAAAAATTTTCGCTGAGAAAAAGCGCCATGGATAAACCAAGTGGCAGTGCAATAAGAATGGCTACGAAGCTACTCTCTAAGGTTCCTAACAACATGGGCAAGACGCCGTAAAGATCACGATTGGGTTGCCACTGCGAGCTTATTAAAAAATTAAATTTGAATAACTCAATGGCTGGCAGTGCCTTTCTTGTAATTTCATAAACAATCAAGACCAACGTTGCTATCGTCAGGAAAGAGGCCCCCCAGCAGATTTTGCGAAACCAATCTGTTTTTTTCAGGCGCTGCAAAGCAGCTACTGAAAAGTGGCGAGTAACGAGTAACGAGTAACGAGTATTTTTTTGCACAATAATAATTCAGTAACCAACGCTTTATTAGTTACTATTTTTTTGAAAAAATATTTTAAGCTAAAAAAGCTTTTAGTTTTAAGAATAATTCGTCGATGGTCGATCTTTGCTAGATTATAATATATCTGCTACTCGTTACTCGCGACTCGTTACAGTGCTGTTTACCAGCGCTACAGCGGCTTTTGATTTTTCGAGCAAAGCCGGAGGTAATGTTAAATAACCAAGTATCGGTGCTAAGGACTGTCCTTGAGTTAGTGCATAATTCATGAAGGCCTTAATCGCACTATTTTTTTCAGGGGAATATTCTTTTTTGAGCAAAAACCAGCTCAGCCCGGTGATGGGGTAGTTTCCTGAGCCTAAGTGATCAGTTGAAGTAGTGACTTTGGATTCTTCAGTTTCTTTGTTCGCTTCAACCTCAACTTTTAACTGCGATTGCTCCGTAGCAGCTATCGCAGTAGACTGGCTAGGAAGTTCCATGGTTGCAAGCGCCTTGCAACCGGCTTCAAAAGAAGGAGGGATAAACTCGCCCATTTTATTTTCGAGGGAAGCCATCGGCAGATGGTTACCTGTTGCAAAACCAAATTCGATATAGCCAATCCCACCAATGGTCCTTTTAATTAATGACGTCACGCCACCGTTGCCTTTGGCCGCCAATCCCACGGGCCATTTGACTGATTTTCCAACGCCCACTTGGCTTGAAAACAGAGGGCTGATCGCCGCAAGATGCTCCGTTATTATCGCTGTTGTGCCGCTCCCATCAGAACGTGTCATTACAGTAATCGGTGTATCAGGGAGCTTGATCTCAGGATTACAGGCTATAATGAGCGGATCATTCCATTGCGTAATGGTCCCTAAAAAAATTCCAACATAAGCAGCACGGCTCAATCTTAAATTCTCAACCCCTGGAATATTGTACGACAAAACAATCATGCCTCCTGTCATCGGAATCATGAGAACGTTTCCATGAATCGCTGCAATCTCTTGATCCGTCATGGCCACGTCACTCGCAGAAAAGTCTGTTAGACCTCTGGTAAAATCGGCAATTCCAGCTCCGCTACCGACGCCTTGATAATTAATAGCAATGGAAGAATCCCGTTTATGAAATTCTGCCGCCCAACGTTGATAGAGCGGGGCAGGAAAGGTCGCACCAGAACCGTTAAGCAGGGTTATCGCTGAAGCAGATGTTAAAAAGATTAAAAAACCGATGATGACAGTAAACTGCAACAGGCTTTTGCCGATTATTTTTTTCATAAGAGAACCGATAAGCTAGTCAATCCAAGTAGAGGATGCCAAGCTAATCGCAATGCATTTATTAACGAGAGAGTTGATCTAGGGTAAGATTATCCCACTATGACCACTGTATTATCAGAGAAAGGACAAATTGTTCTTCCGTTAGCTCTCAGAAAACGCATGCATTTAAAAAAAAAGTGAAGACTTTGAGGTGAGAACAGAAGATGAGGATACAATTATTTTACCTAAAAACGGCAATGGCTCGTTATAAATTAGCGCAATATGCTCAGCCTCAAAATGATTTTTCAACCGGCTCACGTACCTTCCAGGTATGCTTCGCCGTTTGAAAAATCATTTTTAGACCAAGCCCTTACGCGATTTATTAACTCCCATCACCGTTTTTAGGTCTTACGACGCATTGTAAAACCTGCTAATCATGGCTTACTCAATTTACTTATGGCATCTCCCTTTTTTTTCGGGCTGCTACCTCGTGATAAAGATGATACCTTGCCTTTATCATTATGAGCTCACCTTCGCTCTAACCAATCAGTCGAGGTATAGCGACTCATAGCCACCTCTGTAGCTTGTTCCAGCCATGATGGTTGCTCTTCAATTATGGTCACTGTAGATGCCAGGTTTGATGCCAAGGAATGAAAAATACTCTGGATAAAGCTATTATCGACTATTGTAGGCTGGTTGCTTAACAATAGACTCCCTTGATAAAGCAAGCTTCCTGCTGAGCGCCGTTGTGCGCCACCTAAGATTTTTCTCTCTTTTACAAGCAAATCATGAAGAGCTGGTGCTACAAAGCAGGCTTCTCCTTGAACTAGATCGTCGCCGGTGGCTAAGCGTGCTGTTATTTGATGAGCTTGTAAGGCTGATGCCATGGCTTTGTGTAAGGTTTCGTAAAAAAGAGCTGGTCGCAAAAAAGGGGGTAGGGTTCGATGATCGATAAAAATTTCCGATCTTATTTTTTCCTTTGTATCGATCATCGAACCCCATTTTTGCGGCACGATAAGAGAAAATGTAACATCATGGCCATGCTCTACAATCCCTCCACCCGTCCATCGGCGTATAAGCTCATGTGTTGGAAAAAGCGGACGCACTTCAGAAATTTTTTGAAAATAACCAAACGTAACACAGGGTCCCTTCCACTTGTAAATACGGCAGAGTGGTTTGTCTACACTGCCTAGCAACACTTCATCGAGCGCCATCTGCTCTGGCCCTGAGAGTGGCGTGGTAGAAAATAAAAGATCGAGTTGGGAAAACATGGAGAAGAAGTAATGGGTAATGAGTAAATAGACTCTGTCTAAAAAGTATCGATTTTTAATGAATGTTTTTTTTGATTTGGTTGCTGATATTAACATCATAGCAGTAACGAGTGGCGTGTATGCTCACTATTGAACCGGTTAAAATATTCGTAATTGCTCATCTCCTTCTGGCGAAGAAGACGAGCAAGAAGTTGTTGGTTGTTTTTGTTCGAAAATTTTATTTTTAAAAATCCAATTTTATCAGCCTCTTAGGGCAATGCTTCTTTTTTTAGCAGCTAAGAAAAAATTTATTTCTT
>JBIRBD010000104.1:0-6979 GCA_044326465.1 Chthoniobacterales bacterium | reverse complement strand
AATAAATCTTTCGAACAAAAATAACCAACAACAAACAACTGACAACCAACAACTTCTTGCTCTTCTTCTTCGCCAGAAGGAGATGAGCAATTACTTTTTTTCGGTCTACCCCCGCGGATGAAAGTTCTTATGGGCCTTCTTGAGTTGCGTCCGATCGACCTGCGTATAAATCTGCGTTGTGGAAATGCAGGCGTGGCCGAGAAGTTCTTGGATGACGCGTAGATCAGCTCCTCCAGCTAACAGATCTGTTGCAAAAGAGTGCCGTAATTGATGAGGATGTGCTGGTTTCTGAAGACCTGCCCGTTTTGAATAAAGAAGAACGAGCTGCCAAATACGCGCGGGGGTGAGGGGATGTCCGCGTACGGAAAGAAAAATTGCAGCGCCTGATTTTGGAGAGAGAAGTTTTGGACGAGCGTTTGAAAGATATTCTTTAATCGCATCAGTTGCGCAGTGGCCAATAGGGATAAGCCTGGTTTTATTTCCTTTTCCCGTAACACGAATGAGACCCTCTTGAAGGTCGATGTTTTCTAGGCGTGCATTGCAGAGTTCTGAAATGCGTAACCCACAAGCATAGAGTAATTCAAGCAGGGCGCGGTCGCGAAGTTCGAGGGGGCTGTTTCCGGCAGGAGCATGGAGAAGTTTTTCCATATCATGGGACATTAATGGCTCTGGCAGCGACTGGGGAAGGCGTGGTAGAGGCAGCTTCTGCGCTGGATCAGTAGCGAGTAATCCACGGGCACAGAGGAAGCGAAAAAAAATTCGCAATGCAATAATTTCTAATTTGAGAGAGGTTACAGCGAGGCCGCGTGATTTTTCTGCGATGAGAAAATTTTGTAAATGCTCAGGAGAAATTTGTTCAATCGCTATGACGTCTTCCGTTGTCGCTCTAGCTGTGGCCTGGCCTTCTGTCGTCGCCTGCTGGTCAGGGTATGAGATGGTGAGCCATGAGAAAAAACGCTCGAGTGATGCGCGCGTAGAAATTTGATAATTTGTCGAAAGGCCACGCTCCGTGGCCAAGTAAAGTAAGAATTGCTCGATGGCTTCGGGCATGATGCAGAAGTAATGGGTAATGGGTAATGAGTCCTGAAACTCTCTGTACACGACAAAAATCAAATAAATTTGTAACCCGTTAATAATTCCATGCAATTGCCTATGTTATTCAACAAGTTACAAATTTATGTAACTACCAATGTTATCATAACAAGCATTGAAGATCACAAGAGCTTAAACAACGCTTCATGATATTTCTCTGCCGTTTTAGTAACAATCTCATCAGGTAGTTCTGGGGCTGGTGGCATCTTATTCCAGCCGCAGCTTTCGAGGTAGTCGCGAAGAAACTGTTTGTCAAAGCTCGGTGGATTTTCTCCAACGACATACTGATCCATTGGCCAAAAGCGAGAGGAGTCAGGTGTCATACATTCATCGATAAGGATGATTTTATCATCGAGAAGACCGAATTCAAATTTTGTATCAGCGATAATAATCCCATGGGTTGCTGCGTAGTCGCGGCCATGTTCGTAGAGTGCAATGCTCATTTTGCGGACTTCTGTAGCAACGCAATCTCCAAGGATTTTTTTACATTGCTCCCAGCTAATCGGCTCATCGTGGCCTTCTTCTGCTTTGGTGCTCGGTGTGAAAAAAACCTCTGGAAGCTTTTCTGCTTGGCACAGGCCTGTTGGGAGTGGAACGCCAGCGAGGGTGCCATGGCGTTGATATTCGTTCCAGCCAGAACCAGCGAGGTAACCGCGTACAACGCATTCAATCGGAAGGGGAGTGGTTTTTTTCACAATCATGGATCGCTCTTGAAGCTCCTCTGCATAGGCCTGAAGCTCTTGGGGATATTTTTCAACATCTGTTGTTATGAGATGATTAGGAATAAAATTACATTTGTTAAACCAAAAGGAGGAGAGTTGATTGAGGACCTTCCCTTTCCCAGGAATGGCATTAGGTAAGATGCAGTCAAATGCGGAGATGCGATCGGTGGTCACAACGAGCAGCTGGTCATCGTGATTTGGGACTTCAAAAACCTCGCGGACTTTGCCGCTACGAAGTTTTTTAATGCCAGGAAGAGTGCAGGTAAGGAGGTTCATTTTAAATTTTAAAGATGAGGATGAAATATTCGGGTTAATTGCTGCTGTCGATAACTTTTGTAAAAAAAATTTCTTTGTGTTATGCGGTCTTATGCATTGGAATTTATGAAAACAGAACACAATCTCACGCCCGGGCAGGAACAACTCTGGATAAAAGCATCCAAGTTGATGGAAGAAAATAATTATTTCGCGGCGCTTTCATGGGCTCAGCTTTTGTTGCAAAGCAAGCCAGAATTTTTTGAGGCACGTGTGCTGGCGCGTCAAGCCGCACAGTATCAACTTAAAGTAATGTCATGTAATTTATTAGAACGATATAAAATAAAATTTTATTCTTTTATTGCGTTGAAAAAAATAAAGAGGCTGATCAAAAAGGAAAGTTTTTTTCAAGCCATGATTGCTCTGGAATCATTGTTGGGAAAGGCTCCGCAAAATATAGCAGCGCATCATGTCATGGTTGAACTTGCGATGCAATGGAAGCCTCCCTTGCAAGATGTTGCCTTTTTATCGCTCGAGACATTGGTACAAGCAGATTTAGGAAATAGTAAGAAGCATATCGCTCTTGCTGCTTTTTGCTTGAAGCGTGATGAGACTGGAAAAGCTTGGAATCCTGCTCGTGCTCTGAATGCCTATGAGGCTGTCTTGGGAATGGATCCCTATCATCTTACGGCAATACAAGGTATCAAAAATGCCACCGCACTACTTTCCATGCAGCAGAATGGCTGGGATCGTGATCTTTTATGATTTAATAAGGAAGAGAGAAGATTAAACTTTTAAACTTTTAAACTTCGTTTATAGTGTTCCCCTTTCGTCATCCTAAAAACGGTAATGGATCGTGGTAGATTAACGTAATATGCTCAGCCTCAAAATAATTTTTCAACCGGCTAACGTACCCTCTAGGTATGCTCCTCTGTTTTAAAAATCATTTTTAGACTAAGTCTTTACATTAATTTTCTGACTCCCATCACCGTTTTTAGTAGGTCCTTCAACCTCTTAACATCACAATTTTTCTATGGCAAAACAGGTCAAACTTTCTGCGCAGCCCCGTACACTCGTTGGGCGCAATTCCGTCAAGCAGCTTCGCTCACGTGGTGTTGTTCCTGCCAATATCTACGGGCATAAAAGCGCTCCAATGAATCTTGAAATCAATAATCAAGAGATCAAACGTCTCCTGGCTCATGCAGCTGGAGAAAATATTCTCGTTGAATTGGAAATTGCCGCAGTAGCTGATGACAAGACTGTTGTCGGTAAGAGTGGTAAGACTGTCGCCGGCAAGAGTGCGAAGACTGTCACGAGTCGTTTAGGACTTATTCAAGAAGTTCAACATCATCCTGTGCGTGGTGATATTCTTCATGTCGATTTCCTAGAAGTTTCTATGAATGAGATGCTTAACACAGAAGTTCCTATTGAGGTTTTTGGTGAAGCAGAAGGTGTTAAAAATTATGGTGGATTGCTCGAACAATTAGTTCGCTCGTTGCACATTCAATGTTTGCCAAAAGATCTTCCGGAGACAATTCGCGTTGACATCTCTGCGCTCGGTCTTGGGCAATCATTACATATTCGCGATATCAACCTCCCGGAAGGAGTGACAGCAACCAGTGATCCGGAGCTTACTGTTTTCTTAGTTGCAGAACCGAAGGTAGTCGATGAAAACGCAAAAATCGGTGAAGTTCAGCAATCGCCTGAAGTAATTAAAGAAAAGAAGCCATCCGCTGACGGAGAGAGTAAGAAGTAGATGGCCAATCTCACTCCAGAGCCAAAGGTGAGGCTTATTGTAGGTCTTGGTAATCCTGGTAGTGAGTATATGGGAACGCGGCATAATATTGGCTTTGCCGTTCTCGATGTACTAGCGCGACGTTACTCATCACAGTTTTCTTTTGAGAAAAAATGGAATGCTGACCTTGTGAAAATTTCCGCAACCGCTCTTCATCAATCTGATTTCATGTTGATGAAACCAAAAACATTCATGAACCTGAGCGGTACTGCGATTGCTCGCTATGCTCATTTTTTCCATTGGACAGCAATGGAAACATTAGTCGTGCTTGACGATGTCTCTCTTCCACTTGGAACATTGCGCATCAGACGATCAGGTAGTGCCGGTGGACAACGTGGCTTAGAATCAGTACTAGCTCATTTTTCTACGGAAGAAGTTCCGCGCTTGCGTGTTGGAATTGGTCCTGTTAATGCTAGACTTCTTTCGAAACTCGCTTCTGCTGATGAAGTGCAAGAAGCCCACGGAGCGCAGAAGTCCACTCAAAACCATTCCGAAGCATCGCTCTCTAACTATGTCCTGTCACGTTTTTCTACTGAAGAACGCGATCTTGTTGAACAATCAATTTGTCGTGCAGTCGATGCCATTGAATGTTTGCAACGCGAAGGGCTTGATAAAGCGATGAACCTCTATAATGCTCAGAATAGTTGAGGTTAAACTATCATCCAACTTTTTAAAAACCAGTGGCATTAAATCAATTTAATAAGTATACTCGTCACGAATAAAAATTTTAGTATCACTGGAAAATTCTTAACCTTCCGCAATAGCGGTTCATCCAAAACTCTTCAACCCGTCAATGCCTAACCCCCTTAACTTCTAAAACAACTATGAAACACCACTACGAAATCTTGCTTGCTCTTATTGTAAGCAGTAAAGAAGAAGAAATTAAAGAGCTCTTGGAGCGTCTTGAACAAATAATGAATGCTGAAGGCGCTACTGTTGAACAAAAGCAGCGTCTTGAACGCAAGGAATTTGCTTATGAGCATTGCCATCAAAAGTCGGCTTATTATGTTAACTTTGTCGTCAATACGGAGCCTGCTTCTATTGAGAAAATCCGCCAAAAGCTTGCCCTTGTCGGAGAAGTTACTTTACAAAACTATCTTCGCAAAGAAGGGGCTCATGTTGCTAACAAAGTAAAAAAAGCGACGCGAGCTGCGAAAGAAGCGGCGCTAGCGTAATTTTTAAAATCACCCCCCATCACACTTTCAACTTATCATTTTATGGCAAGCCTCAATAAAGTTCAGATTATTGGTAATATCACACGCGATCCTGAGATCAAGTACACACCAAAAGGAACAGCTGTCATTGATCTTGGTATTGCAATGAATCGCACGTTTACTAGCGAAGCTGGAGAAAAGCGAGAAGAAGTTACCTTTGTCGACGTTACATTCTGGGGGCGTCAAGCAGAAGTGATTGCTGAATATTGCAAGAAAGGTAATCCAATCTATAGTGAAGGTCGTCTTCAATTAGATTCTTGGGAGGATAAAACTTCTGGCCAAAAACGGACAAAACTTCGCATTATCGGGGAGAGCTTTCAGTTTCTAGGCTCTC
Source organism: Chthoniobacterales bacterium (assembly GCA_044326465.1). GTDB lineage: Bacteria > Verrucomicrobiota > Verrucomicrobiia > Chthoniobacterales > UBA6821 > CAIWMF01. The sequence continues at coordinate 1,570 of JBIRBD010000104.1, read as the reverse complement.
GTTCTAGCGGAAGTGGAAATTCTGGCAATTATGAACCAGGAGAAAGTTCTGCTCGCCCATCCCAAGAAGTAAGTAGCATGAGAGCTCCACGTCCTGCAGCGCCGGCGGAGCCCATTGAAGATGATGATGTACCTTTTTAAAGTTAGTGGATTACCTCGATAAACTTGAATCGCAGAGTATTTATCTTTTGAGGGAAGCGCGGCACGCTTTTAAAAATATCTGCATGTTGTGGAGTATGGGAAAAGATTCCAACGTGCTTATTTGGCTTTCAAAAAAAGCATTCATTGGAAAGATTCCTTATCCGTTGCTGCATATTGATACAACGTATGAATTTCCAGAAATGCTAGAATTTCGAGCTTGGGCAAAGAAATTTTATGATTTTGATCTCATTATAAAAATCAACGATGAGGCGCGCAGCGGTTCAGGTGCTTATTCTGAAGTGATTGGATATGAAACGCATGATCCTATTACGGTCACGCATGAATTAAAAACAGTTGCACTGCAACAGGTTTTAAAAGAAAAAAAATTTGATGCTCTTATCACCGGAATCCGCCGCGACGAAGATGCTACGCGCGCCAAGGAGCGTTATTTTTCTCCGCGTACAGTAGCCTCAACGTGGAACTATAAAAATCAGCCGCCCGAATCTTGGGATCAAATTATTGAGGAGATTCCACCTGGTGGACATATGCGTATCCAGCCGTTACTTGATTGGACTGAGATTGATATTTGGCGTTATGTCGAACGGGAAAGCATTCCGATTCCTCAAATGTATTTTTCGCGTGAAGGAAAACGTTATCGTTCGCTCGGCTGTTCGCCAATAACAAAACCAATTGCAAGCAACGCAGTCACGATTCCAGAGATTATTAACGAATTACAAGAGACCAAAAGCTCCGAGCGAGCAGGTCGCGAGCAAGACCATCACGAGCGCTATGCGATGCAGAAATTGAGAGCAAAAGGGTTCCTGTAGGGGTAATGAATAAACCGAATATTATTTGGGTTAAGATCAAAATCGCTTAATTTCATTCTTGGTTTGACGTGAAATAGGCTGGATCCACAGGGTATCCCTTAACCCGACTTTCGCAAAAAAATCCATAACATGTTCACAATCAACAAAAGCATCCTCAAAGGCACTACAAATTAAAAATGATAATTCATGGCATAATCCAGATTGATAAAATTGAGAGATTTCTGTAACCTATGTCAATGTGAATGAGATATAAAGAGATTTTGTAGTGCCTTTGAAGATTCTTTTGTTGATTAGCAGCAACTTACACATAAACTTGCAAAACTCGGGTTAAATTCCTGCGTAAAAAATCCGAACATTCATCAGTAATGAGTAAAAACCTTAATTGCTTTCAGTCGCCGCGCAGCAGAGACTGAACGCTCAATGGCGTCAACTTAAGACAAAATTCGTCGAATAAATTTTGCTCTTTTTGCCGTAGGCCTTACTTACCTGTAGCCTGAACCACTGTCACTTGAACCCCTTGCCGTTAACTTAATTCCTTAAGTTGTCGGCATTGACTGAACCGTTGCCTTCTATGAAAAAAAAGAAACCCCTTCTCAAGATTTT
>JBIRBD010000031.1:0-15598 GCA_044326465.1 Chthoniobacterales bacterium | reverse complement strand
CTGGAACTTTAGCACAAGCGACACTAGCAATGCCTTCGGCCTTATTGGCTCTAGCTGTATAGAGAAGTGCTATTTGAGTTGATGTTATGTGAGCTTTGTATTGTCCATCTAGATCCTTAGCATCTGCGAATAATTCATCCCAAGATGATGATAGTGTTGTTACTTGATCCTCTAAATCATGAACTTTTTTCTCAAATGATGCGGTTATTGCTTCTACTTGAGCAGGAACAATACATAAACTCTGAAGCTCGTTTTCCCAACAAATGACCGGATAATGATTCATATCCCATCGATTCCAATTAACATTAGCAAGTAAACTACTGCTTAAAAATTTTCCTGCCTCTGCAGTAATAGATCCAGGAGAAGAATAAATAACTTCATCTGCATGAAGAAGTTCAACAGCTCTTTCAGCTTGTAAATGAGTCAAACAAAAATCATGAAGATCAAATTCTCTATTCCAGCAGAAGAATGGACGCCCCATACTGCTCGACTCTTCCCAAGCAGGATCTTTTTCTAATTGAGTTCGTAAAAATTTTCCTGTCTCAGGGTTGACCGTAAGGGAAGATGGCATGACAGGAGCCTGGTTTATCCAGCCGGGGAGAATTCCCCATGGAGAAAAAAGATAACTTCCAACTAATCCAGCAGAGAACAAGCTCCATTTTGCAACTTTTACTCTCGATTTTGCAACTTGGTTGGCATGCATCGCTTCTAAGTCATTTTTTTTCTGCGCTTTAATTGCGTCTACCTTACGCCTTCCTAATCTATTTCTCTCTTCTCTGACCTGAGCTCTCGTAGTCTGAATAGTGGCTTGAAGATTGCTTATTTGTGTGCCAGCTATTTCAAGTTTTTGTGCAGCTTCTTTAATCTGTTGTTTATCAAAATCTTTAGCTGACGTATCAGTGCTTAAAATTATCGAATTTGATGCTGCTTTAGTTTCAGGATCAGCTGTTTTATGCGAGGAATCAACTGAGCTTAGGGGAGCTCCTGTAGAATGTTGATTCCGTAGTTGCTCCAAGCGCTCTTGCCACTCTTTTACTTTATTTGCTGCGGTTTCGGCATCAGCACTCAGAGCTGTACTATCACGATCATTAGTAGCTTGAGATAAATGTTTTGCTTTGGCACTCTCGGCACTCTTCCATGCTAGTGAGGCGGCTCGGCAAGCTCCCATAGCGTTTTTCAGATTATTGGTCAGAGAGATTGCCTCATAGGCTTTAGATTCTTTTTCAATCGCGTTAGCCCAAGCTGCTCGAGCCTCTTCCTCTGCTTCATTACTTTTTGTATCTACTTTATCTTCACTATTAGGAGAATCCGGGAAAATGGTAGGCTCACCAAAATTAACACTTCTCTCTTTCTTTATCTGTTTTTCTAATGTTTTAATTCTCTCTTCAATTTTTTTCAGGTCCGCTTCAGCTTCATTTTTAAGTTTTGCAGCTAACTTCATCGACTTATTTTTGCTTCCTTGATGAAGGACAACGCCAACCTCGTAAGCTCCTGCTGCCATGACTCCTACAGGTAGACCCATAAAATGAGCGTTCCCAGCTGCATTGGCGGCAAGGCCAACGACAGGCTTCCCTCTTTCTAAAACTGTTTTTTGTTGATCTCTGTTTTCAAGCTCTTCTTGGTGAGCCTCATAAAACCGGTGAATTTTCTTAAGAATCCCCTTCTTCCTCTCCACATGAGGCAATAAGGCTTCTATTTTTTTACTAATTGCTGCTTGTCTCTCTTCTAGAGTTGCCAAAGAGTCAATGTTAGATTCTTTTGTGTTTCTTAGACTCTTAGTGATTCGCTCTTCAACTTCATTAATGTATTGGAAAATTTTTGCGCTACTCAGAGAACTGTACATTCCTGCTATTGGCTTAGAGATTAGTTTTGAAACAAACCCTTTGTAATCTTCTTCTTTTCTCAGGGCATCTTTGAGTACTAACTTAATTAATTTATTTTCTCTGTTGTTTTTCAGAAGATCTCTAGCAACACCATTATTAGAAATAATCATTCCGGTCTCTTCGTGATCAATAACCAGACGTCCCGCCATTGGGTGATCCAAGGCTGCTTCTGTGAAATCACTCAGGTGCATAGAATAGAGAGCTCTGCCTCCAGTGGATGCTGTTGTTCGTAAGGAGTCATTGCTGGCTATTGAGGAGAGAGAGCTACGGATTGACTCGTTGTCGGAGCCATCGGAGTCATGATCGACAGCGGCGTCGAGTGCGCTATTTTCATTAGCGGCTTGTGCTGAAATAGATGCCTCTTCTGCAGAAGTACCAAAACCGAATCTTCTCATCATCAATTCAGGAGCGGCTAGAAGTCCTAACAAAGCTGCTGCTGACACGGCATCGGCGATGTAAGTATTATCGTTAGAGGTTGGCGGAGGGAAAGAGGAGAAAGCTAGCGTCAACATTGTTGAGGCAACTTCCACCTCAAAGGTTTCACCATTACAGCTAACATAATCATCATTAGCTTCTTCCTGTAGCCTATAGCCTGTAGCCTGTAGCCTGCCAGCGAAGCTGGCTCCTGCCTGTTGCCTATTAACGTAGTTAATCAGAAAATTCTCTCTTCCTGCAATCACCTCATAATGCCATCGCCCAGGCGCGCCCACGCGTGCGATGGAGGCTGTGATCGGATCAGACCCCATGGCCTCGTTGTAAAGATACTGAGAATTGGAGGCTGCAACACGATTGAGAAAATCACAATACTCGTTCGCCGTGACCACACTGGTCGTCACCCTGCTCACATCTTCGATGTGAGAGTTGAAGTTAGAAGTTGAAGTTGAAGAGGCAGAAGAAAAAATCTGTAGCTTATCAGCAGAGCTGATGTAGCCCCAGCTGCTCGATGTGATTGCTAGAAGAAGCAAAGCGAAGACGAGAGGTGTTTTTTTCATAAGAGTTTTTGTAAAAATTTCCTGAGTATACTATTCGTATTTGATTTTTAGCCAGGCTTTCGCAAAGTGATAAATATGTGAAAGTCGGGTTAGGACAAAATAATTTGTCTTTATGATTGAAGGCATTGTTGTTATCGCTTTCGTTACCAACAGATAGCGCTTTACTCTTCCATGTCATTCCGGCGAAGGCGGGAACTTCTCTTCGATCAAAAGTCTGCATCTTTTTCTCCTCATTCTTCGGTATTTGGCTATAGAAGAATTTTTTCCTCGATGCTTTACTCCACTCTTCCTTCATAGCTATTAAACGTTTAGGCTAAGCCTCTGAATGAAGAGCAATCATTATCGTTGGGAAAAAGAAGAGGAAATCAAGCCATGGTATTTTCGATCATGGTTTATGGTACCCCTTATTGTGATTATCCTAGGCTGTATTACAGCGCTGCTAGGCTACGGTTATCTTTATTATAAATTTGCCGACCAGGCGGAGATCTATGATCTCTCAAAGCTAGAAAAAATGGAGTCGGCCAGCGTGATCTATGATCGCAATGGAATTCAGATTGGAAAAATCTTTATTCAGAATCGTCTCCCTATTCCATTTTCTGATATTCCAAAAAACATGGTGTGCGCAATTATTGCGGAAGAGGATAATCGCTTTTTTGAACATCATGGCGTCGATTATTTTGGTGTTCTTCGCGCTGCCATTAGTAACTATCGTCAAGGTCGCATCAAACAAGGTGCTAGTACGGTGACACAACAACTGGCGCGAAATTCTTTTGACCTGAGGGAGCGAAGTTTTCGACGAAAAATTATTGAGATGTTTTTGGCAGAGCGTATTGAAAAATCTCTCACTAAAGAAAAAATCATGGAGCTCTATTTGAATCGTGTCTACTTTGGAAGCGGTTTTTACGGCGTGGAAGCAGCCTCTGTTGGTTATTTTGGAAAATCTGCTAAAGATCTTACGACGAGCGAATGTGCGATGTTAGCTGGTTTGTTAAAGAGTCCGAATGCACTTTCTCCATGGAATAATCCCAAAGGTGCAAAAAATGTTCGCGATTTTGTCCTTACGCGCATGCGCGAGTTAGGATTTTTAAGTCGCAAAGAACTTACTGCTTCCGTTGAAAGCCAGCTAGGTGTGCAGAAGCGAACTAATCCCTTTAAAGTTTCCTACGCTATAGATCTTGTGCGACAACAAGCCATTGCGGCTTTAGGTTTTCAACGTGCCATGAATGGTGGCGTACGGATTGATACGACTTTTGATTCTAAGCTGCAACAAGTTGCTGAAAACTCACTCCGTGCACAGCTTGATAAAACCGAGCAGGTTTCAGGTTACCATCATGAAACTTATGCACAATATCATGAAAAATATAGCGCGTTGGAAGAAGCCTCTGCGCGTGGAAAACCAGTTACCTTTCCTGCGCCAACTTATTTGCAGGGGGCCGTGCTTGCCATTGACAATCAAACAGGTGGAATTGTGGCGCTTGTCGGCGGCCGTGATTTTGTGCATAACGAATATAATCGTGCCATTCAAGGTCGCCGTCCGCCAGGGACCCTCTTCACGCCTTTTGTTGCGGCTGCAGCATATAGCAAAGGAATTTTTCCAGGCACCATCGTAGATGATGCTTGTATGGATAATCATTATGTCATGATTGGTGGAAAGACCGGTATTCTTGGGGAATGGGGCGTGGAGCGTACTGACAACGAATATGAGGGCTCGATGCCTTCGACAGAAGCTGTGGCTCGAGGAAAAAATGCAGCCGTCGTGCGGCTTGGATTTATGACGGGCACCGATCAGCTTAAAGAACTTTGTACCAAGGCTGGGATTCATGCGCCACTTCGTGATGTGGCGAATGCTTATCTTGGCTCCAGCGAAATGGAGCTCGATGATTTGACGTTAGCGTTTTCACTTTTTCCAGGTTCGGGCAGCCGTCCTGAGGGGCTTCACACGATTAGTAAAATTACCGATGTAGATGGCCAAGTGCTTTTTGAAACAACTCCAAAACGTATTGAGGTGACTTCTCCAGAAGTTGCTTTTCAAACCCATTCGATTTTAGAAGAGGCGCTGCACAAGACCGATGCTGCCGAAATCAAGATGGATGGTCTTGGGGATTTTCCATGTGCCGGAAAAAGTGGAACCGCTTACGATTTTACCGACGTCTGGTTTATCGGCTATTCCAGTGCGATTACATGCGGTGTCTGGCTCGGTTATGATAAACCAGAGAAAATTTATCGCGGTGCTTTCGGAAAAGATTTAGCCCTCCCTATTTGGTGTCATGTCATGAATGCTTCTGTGCAAGATACAAAAGCCTTTACTCCAGAAGTAATGATGCCGCCTCAGGCTTTGCAGTCTCTGGAAATTTGTCGTTCCTCGGGATTGATGATCGCTCCGCAATGTGGCGAAAGTAACAGAGTGACCGAATATGCTACGACGGAAGAGTTACCTCAGGCGGTATGTGATATTCATGGAGGTGGTGTGCGTACATATACGAAAGATCCTGAGGAATCAGAATGGCCGCGAGCCGTGGCAGCTGTTGACTTAACACGCATTGAGCCAGTGATTGCCAAAGCACCAACACTTATTGCCTCTTCTGATGACTATCAATCGGTGCCTTCTGCAACACCTACGTTAAAAACAAATGATGGCATTGTTCCTGTGGCACGTGCACTTCCTGTTCATGGCATGGATTTAAGAGTGACTAATGTTTTAGCAAGAACCAATGAGATCAATACTAACAGCAGTATAGAATCTAAAAAAATAAAGCAGCCAGATCCAGAGGTCCGACGTGCAGAGGCGGTCAAACCAACTGATCTTCCGACTGGCGCGCCTGTGTTAACTATTCCAACTCCACGACCACTTAGTTTTTAAAAAAATGAATCTTATGAAAATCACACAATTCACCGGTGGTCCTTGCGAAACCAACTGTTATCTTGTCGCCTTACCCGAAGGAAATTTACTCATTGATGCGACGGAGGGAGTCGCTGATTATTTTAAAAAAACAAAAATCGATATGCTTTTCTTAACGCATGCGCATTTTGATCATGTTATGGATGCGGCAAAAATTGTCCGCGAGCATGGATGCTCAGCAGTCATGCATGAGATTACAGAAGAGCTGATAGCTGATACCGGACTTCTTCGGCGCTATGGTCTCGATATTGAAATAGAGCCTCTAAAAGCAACACAACATCTTATCGAAGGAGTAGGGTTAATGCTGTTAGGAAAAAAATTTGATCTCTATGAAGTTCCTGGACATTGTCCTGGCAGCATCTGCCTTCACGATGCAGAAAACGGAATCCTCTATGGTGGCGATGTTCTCTTTGCCGGTGGTGTCGGACGTTGGGATTTACCTGGCGGAGATAGAGACTTGCTCTTAAGTGGTATTAGAAACAAACTTCTTCCGCTGCCGCCTGCAACGCGTGTTTTATCCGGTCATGGACCAGAAACAACGATTGGAGTGGAGAAGGAAACGAATCCCTATATCTCCTGCTTTGCAGCAGGAGATGTTTAAGTTGGAAGTTTAAGTTGAAGTAAATTAGGCTTCGCAATAGTTATGAATTTCCAAATTTTGATGGTTCAATTTTCTATTTTTTTAGCTGCAAAGCAGCCTGAAAACTTAAACTTAAACTTTAAACTTAAACTGTTAAGCAGCGCAGCTGCATAACGCTATGTGTGGCATCGCTGGTTTTATCGGCTCTGGTAGTTTTTCTTCGCTTAAGGCAATGACCAATGCCATTGCTCATCGCGGGCCTGATGCGGAAGGATTTTTTGTTGACTCAAAAGAGAATATTTATTTTGGGCACCGTCGGCTCTCTATTTTAGATATTAAAGGAGGCACCCAGCCGATGCCCAGTAGCGATGGCAGCTTGGTAATTGTTTTTAATGGTGAAATTTATAATCATGGAGAACTTCGTCTTGAGTTGATTGCCAAAGGTTATCAATTTCAGAGCGATCATTCGGACACGGAAGTCTTGCTTGTAGCCTACCAAGCGTGGGGTGAGAAGATGTTGGAAAAATTGAACGGCATGTGGGCTTTTGCCATTTACGACAAGCTTAGAGGCTATATTTTCTTGGCTCGTGATCGCTTTGGGAAAAAACCGCTTTACTATTTTCACTCCCAAGGTGCCGATGCTGTTTTTGCTTTTGCTTCCGAGCTTAAAGCCTTGTTACAACATCCTCAGGCGCCGAGGAGTGAGTCGACCTTGGCTCTTAAAAAATATTTTGCGTATGGTTACATTCCTGCGCCTCATTCTCTTATTGAGGGGATTTTTAAACTCCCTAGCGCTCATTATGGAATCCTCGATCTTGCAACAAATAACTGGAGTGCAAAACGTTATTGGGAATATCAACTCGAGCCATGCCAGCCTGATTTGCCCTCTGATGGTGGAAAAGCATGGGGAGAGGAATTGCTAGAACGGCTTGATTCTGCGGTCAAGCGGCGATTGATGGCTGATGTCCCTGTTGGTGTTTTTTTAAGTGGAGGCATCGATTCTTCGGCGATAGCTGCTTTAGCCATACGGCATCTTCCTGCGGGTCGGTTGAAAACATTTAGTATCGGATTTACCGATTCGTCGTTTGATGAATTGCCTTACGCTCGAAAAATGGCAACGCTACTTGGTAGCGATCATCATGAAGAAATTCTCGATCTTGAACTGGCAAAGAGTTTTTTGCCGGAGCTTTTAGCAAAGCTGGATGAGCCGATCGCCGATAGCTCATTACTTCCAACATGGCTGCTCTCACATTTTACGCGTCGTCATGTTACCGTGGCGCTTGGCGGCGATGGAGGAGATGAGCTTTTTGCAGGTTACGATCCCTTCCGCGCACTTCGTAGCGCTCAGATGTATGCGCGTATAATTCCTAAAAAACTTCATCCAGCTATCTGCATGCTGGCAGCTCATCTTCCAGTCTCCCATCGCAATATCAGTTGGGATTTTAAAATTAAGCGAACCTTGCGAGGGCTTTCCTATGAGCCTGCGCTTTGGGCGCCCGTCTGGATGGGGCCGCTTGATCTTGTGGAGATCAACGAATTTTTTGGTGATAAAAATTCTGCCGAAGATATTTATAGTGAAGCCATCGAGGCTTGGGATGCCGCTGGACCAAACGCTCCCATCGAGGATCGCACGTTGCAATTTTTCACACGGCTCTATTTGCAAGATGATATTTTAGCAAAAGCCGATCTCATGAGCATGCAGCATTCACTGGAGGTTCGTTCTCCTTTTTTAGATAGTGAAGTCGTTGATTTTGCACGTCGTCTGCCTCATTGCGTTAAACTTCGTGGTAACACAACGAAGTGGATTTTGAAAAAGGCACTCGAATCAGTGCTGCCGCAAGAAATTATTTATCGAAAGAAAAAGGGCTTCGGTATGCCGGTCGGATCGTGGCTGAAACAAGGTGGTATCGTTCCTTCGATGTCAGGACGAGATTGTGAGTTTTTCCAACAACGCCTCAAAGCACACCAAATGGGCCGCAGTGATGAGAGGCTTTTTCTCTGGGCGCAGTATGTATTAGGAGGTAGGGGATAGGAGCTCAAAGCCTTTGCCGTTGAGCCTAAAAACGTGAATGAAAATAAAAAATTTAACGAAACTCCTTACGCCAACTTTCTCACTCCTATCACCGTTTTTAGGCCGCCGGAGCTTCTAAATTCGTTTATGCACGACTTATTTTTTATTCATGGCCATTGTTGATACCCATTGGAATCCTTGGAAAACTGAAATCCACTTTTTTGAGACGATCGATTCCACTAATGATTTTCTGCTAGAGCTTGGTGAGTTGGGAGCACCTGAGGGAACTATTATTATCGCAGAAACCCAAACAAAAGGACGTGGGCAATTTCATCGACCATGGTTTTCGCCTGCAGGCATGGGGCTTTGGCTCTCCCTATTGCTCCGTCTTCCAATCGAACAAGAAGTTGTTCCATTGCTTTCCTGTTTTGCACCTGTGGCTCTCTGTGATGGCATTGAATCATCAAAAATAAAAGTTCACAATTTATGCATCAAAGAACCCAATGACCTTTTAATTGATGGGAAAAAAGTAGCAGGCGTTCTTGTTGAGACGCGACGTGGAGCTTCACCATTTGCTGTTGTTGGTATTGGGCTTAATATTTATCAGACAGAAAAAGATTTTCCGAAAGGAATAAACACTCCAGCAACATCGCTTTCGCTTGCTTCACCAGGCTGCATGATCGATCGTCAACAACTCACGATGGATGTTATTAATGCACTGTATCGTCGTTACCAGCAGTTGCATCATGATCCCGTGGCATTGGAAGCGGAATGGCGCCTCCGTTTACAGAGGTAATGAGTGGGGAGTGTTTTTATTGTGAATAAGGGCTTTTTCCACGGTTTTAAAAAATTAGAAACAACTTCGCTTGCTTCAAAAGAGGATCCCATATTTTATTAAGGCTCATGACGCGCCATTCGCTACTCGCTACTCGTTACTCTTCAAAACCCATTCTCGCCATCGAATCCTCCTGTGATGAGACGGCAGTAGCCATTTTATTAGGAAGAGAGCTATTGGTTAGTTTGGTAGCCTCACAGATAGAGGTGCATGCGCGTTTTGGAGGGGTGGTGCCAGAGGTAGCCTCACGAAACCACTTGCTTGCAATAGATCCTCTTTTTAAGCAAGCCTTACTTAAGGCCAATATTACAGCTGCTGATTTAGGTGCTATTGTAGCAACTTCTGGACCTGGTCTTGCACCCGCCTTACTTGTTGGTGCATCGTATGCAAAAGGAGTTGCGCTTGGATTGAGAATTCCTTACTTGGGCATCAATCATTTGGAAGGCCATCTGCTCTCACCTTTTTTTGGTGAAGAAACAATTCCAGAACATATTGGACTCCTTGTCAGTGGCGGTCATACACAATTAACAAAAGTAAAAACGGAAGGTATCTACCAGCCCCTCGGACGGACGCTTGATGATGCAGCAGGTGAGGCTTTTGATAAAGTTGGTAAACTGTTAGGCTTGCCTTATCCGGGTGGTAGAGAAATCGATCGCCTTGCCAAGCAAGGAAATTCCAAACGCTATGCGTTCCCCAGAGCATTCATGGAAGCAGGAAATCTAAATTTTAGTTTTAGTGGTATCAAAACATCCATGCGTTATTTTTTGGAAAAACGAAACGCTGGCAATAAAGAGCCCCTTCCATTATCTCAGGAAGAATTGTGTGATCTTTGCGCATCGTTTCAAGAGGCTGTTGTTTCAGTGCTCGTAGAAAAAACAGAAAGAGCTGCAAAACAGGAAGGTTTAACAACTATTGCTGTGAGCGGAGGTGTTGCTTCTAATAGCGCATTGCGCGATAAATTAAAAAAACTTTGTGATATCAAAGGCTGGTCTCTTTATTTTCCGCCAGTTGGCTTAACAACAGATAATGCTGCCATGATCGCCTTCGCTGCGATGCATCGACTTCAAGCAGGTGAGGTGAGTTCGGTAACACAAGAAATTTCATCACAATGGCAGGTGACGTGCTGCACTTAGGGTAATTGCTCATCTCCTTCTGGCGAAGAAGACGAGCAAGAAGTTGTCGGTTATCGGTTGTCAGTTGTTGGTTATGTTTGTTCGGAAGATTTATTTTTTAAAAATCCTATTTTATCAGCCTCTTAGGGCAATGCTTCTTTTTTAGCAGCTAAGAAAAAACTTATTTCTTCACTATCAACCGAGAACCGAGAACCAATAACCATTGCTTATCTCCAGAAGGAGATGAGCAATTACCACTTAGGCACAAGGGTCTATTGTTTTTGCGATTTTTTTTAAATACGCTAGACTAAAACCCATGGACATTGTTGCAGCCAGTGCAGTTAAAAAATTTAAGGTGCGTCTCGTATTCAATGATGGAACATCTGGTGAAGTTGATCTTTCTGATCTCGCAGGTAAAGGAGTGTTCAAGGTTTGGATGAAACCTGGGTTTTTTAAGCAGATGTACGTTACTTCATCGGGTGCTATTGCATGGCCTGGAGATATTGATCTTTGTCCAGATAGTCTCTACCTGCGATTAACACATAAAAAACCAAAAGAAGTTTTTTCATCACTGAATTGTCTCTATGCCTGAAATTTGTCGTTTTTACGGAATAGTGATTCAACTTTATTATGCAGATCACGCGCCACCCCACTTCCATGCTTTTTATGCAGACCAAAAAATAGTGATTGATATTAAGACGTTCTCAATCATTGAAGGACATCTTCAACCTCGTGCGCTCGGGTTAGTTATTGAGTGGGCATCAATGCATCAAAAAGAATTGTTTCTAGCATTTGATCAAGCATCCCAGATGATGCCACCAGAGAAGATTGAGCCACTTATTTAATTTATGAAATCCACACTCTCTCTTCCTCGTCGTATGCGTCGTAATCGTGCTCTTCCTGCCTTGCGAGCGCTTCTTCAAGAAACAAAAATTCAGCGCGAAGATTTGATTCAACCGCTTTTTTTTCATGCCGAAAATGCTGATTCAGAGCCCATTGAATCAATGCCTGGAATAGTGCGCTATGCCTTACCCTCGCTGATAGAAGAATGTCGTCTGCTTGCGGCGCTTGGGATGTCGGCTGTTGCACTTTTTCCCTGCATCGACTCTACTCACAAAGAGCCGATGGCAACGCATGCAATTTCATCAAGTAATATCCTCTTTACGGCGATTCGTGAAATCAAAGCAGCTTGTCCTAGCCTGCTCGTGATTGCTGATGCTGCGCTTGATCCCTATACAAGCCATGGTCACGATGGCCTGCTGGATGATAATGGGTATGTTGAAAATGATTCTACTGTTGCAATGCTTGCGCAGCTTGCCGTCATGGAAGCAGAAGCTGGTGCTGATATTATTGCACCCTCTGATATGATGGATGGCCGCGTTAAGGCGATCCGTAATGCACTTGATGGTTCTGGCTTTGAGCATTTATCCATTTTGGCTTACTCTGCAAAATATGCTTCGGCTTACTACGGTCCGTTTCGCGATGCGTTAAAAAACAAGACACATCATCCGCTTGATAAACGTTCTTATCAAATGGACCCGGCCAACGTGCGTGAGGCATTGTTGGAAGTACAGCTCGATGAAGAAGAAGGAGCCGACATGGTGATGGTAAAACCGGCAGGTCCTTATCTCGATGTCATTCGTGCGGTACGAGAAAAAACATTACTTCCCGTTGCGGCCTATCAAGTCTCTGGCGAATATGCACAGATTGCTGCAGCTGCACGTCTCGGATGGCTTGATTACAAAGCCACACGCGATGAGTCACTCCTTGCTATTAAGCGTGCAGGAGCAACAATGATTTTAACCTATTTTGCGGCAGAGATTTTAAAAGAAGAGAACAAGTCATAGAAAATTTTGTTTTCACACGCTTCACGCTTCACTCTTTACCCTTCACAACCGTTCTGCTTAAACGGTTACGCTAGATGCTCCACCATGCGATTCCAAGCATCAGCTCCTTTTAAAATCTCAATTTCTATTCGCAAATAATAAATAGGAACTTCCGTATCGGTGAGGCGTGGAATACGAACCGCATCTTTTTCTGTTGTGAGGATCATTGAGAGCTCTCGACGTGCAGAGCGATGGATGAAACGTTCAATTTCTTTACGTGAGTAGCGATGATGATCGGCATAATGTTGAGAAAGTGTTAACTCAGCGCCGAGTAAGCGTAGACCTTGTTCAAAGCTCTCTGGTGAAGCGATGCCTGAGAGGACTCCAACTTTTAAATTCTTGAGATGAGTGAGAGGGAGTGTTTCTCCTGTGATGATGTTGCAAAGCTCTACGGGACGATGACGGCATTCAATAATTTCTGCAGTCTGATTAAAAGTTTTAATCCGTTCGTAAAGCTCAGAAAGATCAGTCCCGTTAGATTTTGTAATAATAATATGTGTAGCACGGCGAAGATTTTCAGGTGGTTCACGCAAAGTTCCACGAGGTAGCAAAAACTCATTACCAAAGGGTGCCTCACGATCAATAAGAATAATATCAAAGCGATGTCGTAGCTTGAGGTACTGCAAGCCATCATCTAGAATCAAGAGATCGCAGCCTAGCCGCGTAATAGCGTATAGGCCGCTTTTCACGCGATCACGATCAACAAGCACGGCAACTTTTTTAAGATTTTTCGCGAGCATGAAGGGCTCGTCGCCAGCTGTGCCAGAGTCTAGAAGTAAAGCGCCACCTTCGGAAACCACACGAGGAGCATACTCGTTCATCTTATGGTTTTCCTTTTCTTTAAATAAGTTTTGTTTTCTATGCACTCGCTCCTTGAGGCGCTGAAAAAAACTTTTTGGAATACTTTTGTAACCGCGGCTTAAAATAGCGACATAACGACCGCGCTCTGCCAATTCGCGTGCGAGCTTTTCAACAACAGGAGTTTTCCCTGTCCCTCCAACGGTGAGATTGCCGACGCTGACAACGGGGCAACCCAGAATATGCTGACGAAAAGTGTGGGAACGATAAAGCCACAAACGAAGTTCAACAATATTGCGATAAATAAATGAAATATAGAACAGTAGCGTGCGCAGTATGATGGCCCGTTTTCCATTGCGACGCTCCATGATGATGTCGATAGCAGTCTGCTCAAGATTTTCAAAAAAACGGCGCATGAAGAGAGGCTGAAGGAAGAAAGCTAAAGGCTGAAGGAAAAAGGCTGGAGGCTGGAGGCTGGAGGAAGAAAGCAGGCTCGTAATGCGACTTCATCAGTTAAGTTAAAAGCATGTAATTTAGTATGGTCGCACATAGTCAACTAAATTAAATTGAAGAAAAAAATTTAGCGAATCAAAAACATGATGTAGCAGACTCGTAATTCCTGCTGTTCCCAGCCTTTAGCCTCCAGTCTTCAGTCTTCAGTCTTCAGTCTTCAGTCTTCAGTCTTCAGTCTTTAGTCTTTAGTCTTTAGCCTAATTCTCGCCCCACTGTTATCAATCGTAGTAATAATTGTGCGACATTTTCCTGGTGTCGCTTTTTCCATAGCTGCTGCAATAAGCTCAGCTGAAGAATGATTGAGTGCAAGAGCTGCAATGGTTGATCCTGAGCCGCTGAGCCAGCCTCCTAGTGCACCAGCTGAGGTTGCTGCATTAAGAACTTCGGGCAAAAAAGGAACGAGCGCCTTGCGAAACGGCTGATGCAGTTTGTCGTCAAAAGATTCGCGTAATAATTCGTAGTCTCCTGTTGCAAAAGCTGTTGCAATCACCGATGCATTAGCAATGTTGCTGGTTGCATCCGCGACACTGATGGTTTGAGGCATAAGTCTGCGAGCTGCGGTGGTAGAAACTTCAAAATCAGGAATGAGTAAAATAAATCGCAATTCAGGCGAGACGCTGAATCGAAGTGGCAAATGATTTTTTCTCGCAATAGTAAATCCACCAAAGATTGCAGGTGCGGTATTATCAGGGTGACCTTCTAATGCCGCGCAGAGGGCATAGAGATCGGAAGGTGAAAAAGGAGAGTTTTCAAATCTATTGAGCGCCATAATCAGGCCAAGGCGAATGGTAGCGCTACTACCAAGGCCTCGCGATTGAGGAACATCGCCAACAACAGTCATCAAAAAAGGAAAAGAAGGAAGATTGCTTGTTTTAAAAAAAGAGTCAGCTGCCTCTTGGACAATAACTGGCAGAGAAGAGGAGGTTTCTTTTTTCTCAATCGTGACATGATTGAAAATATGCAACGCAATGCCGAAACAATCAAAGCCAGGGCCGATGTTGGATGTGGTTGCAGGAATGCTTACGGTAATGGAATTCATTTAAAAATCAAACGAGAATGGTATAACACACCGATTTCATAAAAAATGCTAATTTAGCTCATTTATAAACAAACGATTTTTTCAAAATGAATTTTCTAACTCTTCCTAGCCATCAACCGTATCACAAGCTGTGTTAATAAGGTTTCTTCTGCGTCTTGGCTACGGAGTAATCTCTCATTCACGTCGCAGCAGGCAAGAAATCCTTCGACTAGTTCAGAATGTTCAAAACGGTTTGTATGTGATGCAGCAAGGCCAAGCCCATAGAGATTTAGCGTTCCATCTTTTTTACGCGGAAGATGGGAAACCTCTGACTCAGGAAGTTTTTGTAATGCTGTAGAAAAAAAGAATGGCTTTTCTGGTGGTTTCATCCGATGCCGTCTCATGAGGTCTTTTGCCAAAAGTAAATTACGCATGGTGGGAACAATAGCTGCGAGCAAAATACCAATCGCGCTTTCGCCTTGGCGGCGCAGTTGTTGAAGTGTATCGAGTGATAGAGGAAGGTCCCGTTTGCTGATAGCATTGCTTAAGTCAAAAATTCCTCCCGCGCGGGTGAGTGGAACAAGATCACGGATTATGCCTACTGTGATCTGTTGACCTTCTCCAATTGCTGTAGCTAGTTTTGTCAGTTCGATTTCGATTTGTCCTGAATTAGCTCCAATCCGTGCGGCAAGGAGTTCTGCAGCTTCATAATCGAGTTTGATGTCACGTTCTTTAGCTCGTTGCATGACCCAAGTGATAAGATCATGTTCGGTTGCATTGAATCCAAAATCAGGCTTGTCGCAAAGAGTAACCGTTGCCATTTTCGAAAGCTCTTTGTAAAAAGAGCGGCGTTTGTCAGGTTCTGGCGCGCTGATCAGAAGTGTTGTGCCATGAGGAAAGCCTTCTTTCAATATGGTCAATAATTTTTCAAGAGCATCTTGAACAGCTGCTGATCGGCCTACCGGGCTATCCTTTAAAAAAGTTGCACCTTTAAGCCAAACTAATTTTCCATCACCTAAAAAAGGAAAGGTGAGTATTGCTTGCAAGGTGCTTTCGATTTGATCAAGGGAT
>JBIRBD010000145.1:0-4732 GCA_044326465.1 Chthoniobacterales bacterium | reverse complement strand
GAAGCCGCACAAGCGAGAGCTATTGGGGATAACGAAACAGCCATACTTTGGGATAATGTTATTAAACAATCGAATGCTACTGTATCGCTATATAGAGAAGCTGCTAATCATTATAGAAACAGGAATACTGAAAAGGCTGAGCTCTTAAATAATATTATTCCATTTACTCAAGCTGCCGTTGATAGTCTCGCCAAAGTTGCTACTTATACCAGTCAGGCTAGAAACCCTAGAGTTAACCAAAATAATGAAGCAACTAATTTTTGGGAGCAACTTGCTCATCAATTACAAGATATTGTTGATAGATATTTTGGTCTCCGTCTTGAGTATAAAAACCCAAGAAGTAAAACTGCAATACACAGAGCTAAGAGTCTCAAAAAAGATGCTGATGACATGCAGAGTGCTATTGATAAACGTGCCAAGATTGCTGAAGCGATAGCTAATTCTATAGAGGTTAACAATATTAAGACTGAAGAATATGCAGCTCAGGCTGCAAAAGCTAGAGATGATGGTAATGAAGAGATAGCCATACTTTGGGATGAGGCAGTTAATCGATCTCAAGTCGCTGTTAATAAAAAAATTAACGACTATAAAGACTGGTGTACAAATCAAGATGAAAAAAAGAAACAAAACTTGGAAAACCTTTCTGATTTTTTTGTCACAATTTCTAAACTTTTTGCTAATGTTGCTGAATATTCTACGAAGGCTGCAAAAGCTAGAATTTTTAAAGATGAAGAATCAGCTCTGCTTTGGGAACGGGCTAATAACATCCCTAAAGAGGCTATTAAAACGGCGGATGGGTTTGCTAAAAATGAAGCGCTTCCTTCGGGTCTGGTTCGTCATAAGTTTTATATTGATATAAAGTTAGCTAACGACGCTTCTCAAATTGCAGAAGAGAGAGCTGCTCAGAATGAAAAACTGACTCAGCTTTTGAATCTCTTATTGAGTCCATTAAGCGGTAATGAATAGGAGTTGACCAGCTCCAGTTTTTTGTTACAGATTTGTCAACGTGGTTATTAATTCCTTGAGGAGAAAAAATAGACTTCTTTCAAAACTCGCTTCTGCTGATGAAGTGCAAGAAGCCAACGGAGCGGAGAAGTCTGAGCATAGTGGCATATGTGATACTTCGAGCACCGGAGCGACGCAGCAATTCGCAGTAGAAGTAAAGTTTTGAAAGAAGTCTAATATTTGTAATTGCTCATCTCCTTCTGAAAATAAGCAACTCCTGAAGAAAGAGAGGCAGAATTTCCTCAACCAAAAATTCAAAAGCTAATCTTTATGTTCTTGTAAACCCTTTTTCATTACATGCTTAAACAATTTCGTTCAGCGGTAAGCTTCGCAATGCATCTTCCACGGCATCGAGAAATTCTCTCCCTGCTTTTTAAATATGGATTTGCCGATGTATTACAACTTGTGGTGCTCCAAAATCTGCTCGGTTTTCATGATGCACAGTTAAAGCAGCATGATATTGGTATTCTCTCAAAGCCTTTGCCAGAGAGGCTACGACTAGTGATTGAAGAACTAGGGCCGACATTTATTAAGTTTGGGCAGATAGTTAGTTCACGTCGTGATTTGGTCAGCGACGATTATTACCATGAACTTTGCAAACTTCAGGATCATGTTCCACCATTTCCGATCAAAGAAGTTCATCGCATTATCAAGGCATCGCTTGGAAAATCGGTTAAGTCACTTTTTCGTTCCTTTGACCCAGTGCCTTGTGGAGCAGCCTCCATTGGACAAGTACATGAAGCAGTGCTTCACAATGGAACCCAGGTTGCCGTCAAAGTGCAGCGGCCTAATATTAGGGAGGTCATTCACCAAGACTTAGAAATTTTAATCGATTTAGCTGCTTTTTTAGAAAAACATGTGCCGGAATTAAGCGGGCTCAATCCAGAAAAAGTCGTTGAAGAATTTTCGGTGGCCTTGATGAAAGAATTAAATTTTACGAATGAAGCAAGCAATGCCGAGCGTTTTGCAAAACAGTTCGAAGGGGATGAGACCGTTTTTGTGCCTGCGATTTATAGGGAGTTGAGTAGCACGAACGTCTTGACGATGGACTTTATTAAAGGCTGGAAAATTAATGAACCAAAACTACTCGCAAAACAGGGCATCTCTCCGAGTGAACTTGGGGTAACGGTTTGTAAATTAATTTTTCAGCAGATTTTTACGTTCGGTTTTTTCCATGCGGATCCCCATCCCGGAAATATGGTCGTGCTGCCATACGGTGTGATTGGGCTTTATGATTATGGAATGATGGGGTCATTCTCACCGGAATTTCGACGTAGCATTGCTAAGATGATCACCGGCCTAGCAAAAAAAAATCATCAGCAATTCATGCAGGCCATTTTAGAAATGTCAGAAGAAGGTTTTGTCCAAGACTCCGCTCGTTTTCTTTATCAAGTCGAAGAGTTTTCTGATCAAAATTTAGCAGGCTCCCTTCGCGATATTAAATTTGGAGAGGTTCTTAATAAGTTGCTTGAATTATTACGAGTCAATCATCTGCGGATGAAAGGAAGCTTTTATCTCGGTATTAAAGCATTAACACAAGTCGAGGCCATCGGACAGCAGCTTGATCCTTCAATAGATTTTATTGAAATTGGCAAACCGTATGCAGCCAGATTTATGGCAGAGAGTTATCAGCCACGCAGGCTCTTGAAAGTTGGGCTGAGGCTTGTAACGGAGACGATCGATTTGCTAGAGGAACTTCCCCACGATATTCGCTTGCTCTACTCTCAACTCAAACATGGAAAATTAAGCATTCCACTAGAGCACCGCATTGCACCAGAAGGAATCGAGCCATTGAGGAAGACGCTTGATTCTGTTTTTAATAGGCTTGTTAATGCGATCCTTGCAGCTTCGATGCTCGTGGCTTCATCGATTCTAATTCACTCTGGTCTACCACCTAAAGTCTTTGGAATCCCACTAATTGGGCTTCTCGGGCTTTGCTTCGGATTTTATATGTGTCTGCGTCTTGCTTTTTCCATTTGGAAACACGGGGGATTGTGATTTGGTACGCCTTTTTAGACAGCGCTCAAGAGAAGAAGACAAAACTCATTCAAGCTAAAAATCAAACGGGAATGGTATATAAAGCTAAAACAGCAATGGCTCATTAACTCCCATAACCCTTTTTTTTATCTTTAAATTCCCCGAATGGACCTATTTTTCCGTCGCATCGGCATCTTCTTTTTAATTACCAGTGGTCTGCTCAGCTTTGCCAAAGCTGGTTCCACTTACTCTTTGGTTACCGCAAGAGAATATTGTCAATTTTTAAATAATTCACCATCAAACTATTCTGATTATCGTTATGATGATGTAATGAGCTCCGGTCCTGATTCAGCCTCTATTCTGCGTCAAGGAAAGCCAGGAGGATATTTTTATGAAGTCATTGCCGGTCGAGAGAATTATCCTGTTTATTATGTGAGTTTTTCTAATGAAAAACTTTATTATGACTGGTTGCAAGAAGAGGCGCCCGAGGATGTAATGACAGATACCTTCCTAAAGTCGAACAGCAGAGCTTTTCAAGTTTCTCAACTCGAAAACAGTCAGGCGCTTTTCTTCGGAACTTCAGACTCAGAACAAAAAAGTGATTGGAACCCCTATGCTAAGAATATTCTTGTAGCTGCTGCGGTAGCGGCAATGTTGAAAGGAGGATACGATTATTACCAGGGAGAAATTGGTGATCGCCCAGTTCTTGCTGATCGCTCTCGTGTAGATATTGAAAACAGAGTGCCTCCGGCAATAGTTACAGAGACTCCGGAAACTAGTGATTCCTCCATGACATTAGTAGCTTTTCCAACGTTCCCTGGATTGGGGGGTACCCTAGCTAATGAGACTCGGCTCACATCTGCGCCTAATGTGCAGAACGCCCATATAGTCTGTCATAGTGAGATAGCTGAACAATATCTTAAAAATAGCTTCTTCATATTACGGGACGGGGATGAATTGACTCAGGATGAATTGGATCTTCAAAAAGCCCTCATGCTGAGCCTAAATAAGTATTCAGAAAGTGGTGCCTGCGATAAAAGTGAACAAGATGATGAAAATGAATGTTTTAGATCAGTGGACGGGGGTGAATTGGATGCTCGAGAAGTCCTGCCCCTAAAGGAGTATTCAGATAGCTTAGGCCAAAAGAAAAGTGAACTAGATGATAAAAATGCCTGCTTTAGATCAGTGGACGGCGATAACTTACAGCAAAAAATTGCTAATCTTGAAAACGATATTAAGACTCTGCAGAGCTGCCAAAACCAAGCAATTGAAGAAGAGGGAAAAGCTAAAGCTTTGTTAGAATCTATCCAAGATGACCCTAATGCATCAGAGGAGCTTAAATCAGCTGCCTTGACTTGGTATAAGGCTGTCGGGCGTGCTAACCGTTCCACAGATGCTATTGCCTGGGCGCAATCTGCTAAAAAAGCTCTCGAAGAAGCTCATGCTTCTAGCAAGCAAGAGCTTGCTTTCGAAAGTTATGTAGGATGGCTATATAATTGGAAACCATGGTTTAAGAAAGCATATAAAGAGCGTGCTGCAGTAGCTAAGAAAGCTTTAGAGGAAGTCAAAAGAATTCAACTTAAAAACAGTAATGGCTCGTTGTAAATTAGCCCCTTATCCGTTCTGGACGGGCAATGGCGTCAACTTAAGAGCAAACGTATTGAATATTATTCTGCTCTTTTTGCCGTAAGCCTTACTTACCTGTTACTGAACCCCTGTCACCTGTACCCCTTGCCGTCACTTAATCCTT
>JBIRBD010000073.1:0-9407 GCA_044326465.1 Chthoniobacterales bacterium | reverse complement strand
TCTTAAAGCTAAAAACGGAAAAGGCCTATTTTATGAACTCCCGCCACCGTTTTAGTTAAACTATTTTATTTTTGAGCAGGGTCTGTTGTGACTGCTGCTGAGGATTCGTTGATAGCAGCCTGATTTACTGGGCTTGCTGGTGGTGTTGGCATAGAAACCTCTTTCTCAAATTCATCTTTTGCTTTTTTAAATTCGTTAACGCTTTGACCGAGGCTGCGAGCAATCTCAGGGAGTCGTTTTGCTCCGAAGAGCACGAGCACAATAATCAATAAAATAAAAAGATCAGGTCCGCTCGGAATTCCAAAGCCTAAGAAAATATTTGAGAGAGTAAAAGGTGAGATCATTTTTTGAAGGTATCATTTCATCAGCCCGATGCCAATCAAACGTTTTTAAGAATTTTCTTGGCATATTGGCTGAGGGCGCTACTCTGTTTGCGACCGAGGAGAATGGAGTAACTACCATTGGCAGCTGCTTATCCATTATCAACGTCAATCATCATCCTTATATGCCAGGTCTAAAAAAATCTGGCGATTTGTACAGAATCAACATTTACCGAAAAGATTATCATGGCAGTAGCAATCCGACTTCGCCGCGAAGGAGCACGCAATCATCCTTTTTATCGCATCACTGTAGCAGATCAACGTTCTCCTCGTGATGGCAAGTTCATCGAGCTAATTGGGCATTACGATCCAAAGAAAGCTGGAGAAAATTTTGTCATTAATTTAGCACGCGCTGAGTATTGGATTAGCGTAGGTGCTCGTCCTTCACAGACAGTGAAGAGTTTTGTCACTAAGGCTCGTAAAAAAGCAGAGCTAGCAGTCGAGTAGTCCTGTTAGTCCTCTATGAAGTCATTAAATTTACTTTTTTCAGGAGCTCTTTTTTTACTGGTGCTCCTGCTGGTCGGAACAGCTTGTGAGCGCCATCCGATCTCCCAGACAATTCCTGGCTACACAGAGAAAAAAAATGAGCAGCAGAAAGATAGAGAAGAAAAAAAACTTCTTCCTGCTAACAAGGCGCCACATTTTTTCCATTAAAGTAACCCATGAAGTGCGTGGTTCTAGCAGGAGGTCTTGGAACGCGAATTAGCGAAGAGACTTCTGCTCGTCCCAAGCCAATGGTCGAGATTGGAGGCAGGCCAATTCTTTGGCATGTCATGAAAATTTATTCTGCTTGTGGCATCAATGATTTTGTTATTTGCACAGGTTATAAGGGATATTTAATCAAAGAATATTTTGCTAATTATTTTCTTCATATGTCCGATGTCACTTTTGACATGTGCGATAATAAAATGAAGGTTCATGAAAAGCATGGTGAGCTATGGAAGGTCACTATTATTGATACCGGTGAAGAAACAATGACCGGCGGACGTTTGAAAAAAGTAGCCCGTTATCTTGATGACGATATTTTTTGTCTTACCTATGGTGACGGTGTGAGCAATGTTGACGTTGGTAAAGTCATTGAGCATCATCGCTCTAATAAGCTTCTAGCAACAGTCACGGCGGTTCAGCCGCCTGGTCGTTTTGGTGCTTTGCATCTTGAAAATGGCGTGGTTTCTAATTTTATTGAAAAACCTGAAGGTGATGGAGGCTGGATTAATGGAGGGTTTTTTGTGCTCGAGCCAAAAGTTCTTTCGTATATTAACAGCGATCAAACTATCTGGGAGCATGAACCGTTGCGACAGCTTGCTCAAGAGAAACAACTCAATGCCTATGAGCATCGTGGCTTTTGGCAACCGATGGATACGTTGCGAGATAAAGAACTTCTTGAGGGACTTTGGCAGACAGGAAAAGCGCCATGGAAGGTATGGTGAAGAAGTTTGAGTGGTGAAGTTTGAGTTTGAGTGATCAGGCTTCGCTGGAAAAAGTTTGAGTAGTGAAGTTTGAATTTTAAAGTATGCGATCATTTGAAGATTTGAAGATTTGGATATTTGGCAACGTAGCTGTAAGCTTGCAATAGAAGTTTGTGTGCAGCTTGATAAGTGTAGAAATTTTAGTCTACGAGATCAGCTGACAAGATCATCCATCTCTCTTCCTTCAAATATTGCAGAAGGTGCAGAGCGGCTCTCACGTAAAGAGTTTGCACAATTTCTCGGGTATGCAAAAGGTAGTGCAGGAGAAATGCAAACACAGATCATCATTGCTAATAAACTGGGACACTTTGATGATCAAACAGCTCAATTATGGATTAGGGAACTTAGAAAAATTTCTGCTATGATCTTTGGTCTTGTTCGTTCTTTGCAATGACTCAAACTCAAACTTCTTCACTCAAACTTTTTTTTTCCAACGTCTACACTGGAAAAAAAATATGGCTCTCGGGCCACACTGGCTTCAAAGGAGCATGGCTCGCAGAGTGGCTTTTGCTGATGGGTGCAGAGGTTTATGGTTATGCGCTCGAGCCAGACACAACACCATCGCTTTTTAATGAACTACAACTTGCCTCGCGCCTGCACCATGAAGTGGCGGATATTCGCGATGCGGAGGCAGTAAAAAAATCAATCCTCTCGTGTCAGCCTGATTTTGTTTTTCATCTCGCAGCGCAACCACTCGTCCGACGCTCTTATTTACAACCTTTAGAGACGTATGAAACCAATGTAATGGGAACCATTCATGTGCTGGAGGCATTGAGAGCATTGCAAGCAGCACGGAAAAATGAGACTGGTGTTGTGAGTGCCGTGATGGTGACGACGGACAAATGTTATAAAAATCATGAAGATGGTCGTCTCTATGCTGAGGAAGATGCCCTCGGCGGTCACGATCCTTACAGCTCCAGCAAAGCAATGGCAGAGATAGCGGTAGCAGCTTATCAAAAGTCTTTCTTTAAACTATCTTCTCAAATCCGTCTCGCCAGCGCGCGCGCGGGGAATGTTGTTGGCGGAGGTGATTGGGCTGAAGACCGCATTATTCCTGATTGTGTTCGTGCGTTGGAAAAAAAAGAATCAATTCTCGTGCGCAATCCTTCCGCTACGCGACCGTGGCAGCATGTGCTAGAGCCCCTCAGTGGCTATCTTTGGCTTGGCGCACGTTTGGCTCAGGATGAAAAATTAGCGACGTCTTTTAATTTTGGTCCAACTGACGAAGGTAATCATTGCGTGCGTGATGTGGTTGAAAGAGTCCTTCAACAATGGCCAGGTGAGTGGCATGATGGCCATAATGCCTCAGCTTTACATGAGGCAAAACTTTTGGGTCTCTCCATTAACAAAGCCTCTTCATTGCTGGGTTGGAAACCTGTTTGGAATTTTGAACGCACCATTGAGGAGGCGATGAAATGGTATTGTGCCCATAAAAAAAATCCGAGCGAGGATCTTGAGACAACACATCAACAAATTATTTCTTATTGCAACGATGCAAAAAAAGAAGGTCTTTGTTGGGCAAAATAAAATTTTATGAAAAAAACAGCAGCTGAACTCAAAGCCGAAATTCTTCGCTTAACGCGTGATTATTCAGAGCTGATGCACCAAGCTAATCGACCTGCAACGCAGATGCAGTCTTCTTTTGAGGCTGGTGTGACAACGATTCCTTATGCAGGACGAGTTTTTGATGCGAATGAAGTCGAGGCAGCCGTTGGGAGTACGCTTGATTTTTGGTTAACGCTGGGAAGTGAAGGAGTTGCTTTTGAAAAAGAGTTGGCAGGTTTTCTCGGGGTGAAATATTCGCTCCTCGTCAACTCTGGTTCTTCGGCAAACTTGATCGCTTTTTCTGCGCTCACCACACACAAACTTCCAGCGCATCAGCGCATCCAGCCTGGCGATGAGGTCATCACCGTGGCCGTCGGTTTTCCAACAACGGTGGCTCCGATTATTCAAGCAGGGGCAGTGGCTGTTTTTTTGGATAATGATCCAGTAACAGGAAATATTTCGACGAAGCATCTTGAGCAGGCTTTCTGCGAAGGAAAAACAAAAGCAGTCATGATTGCGCATGCTCTCGGAAATTCTTTTGATATTGGAACCGTGCTCAGTTTTTGTCGGCGTCATGCTTTGTGGCTGATCGAAGATAATTGTGATGCGCTCGGCGCGACTTATTCCATGCCGATAGAGCAGGCGAAGGCACTCGGTATTACAGAAAATTCTCCTGGCATACCAAGCGATGGCAGCCATATCACGCGCTACACCGGTACCTGGGGCGATATTTCTACGCAATCATTTTATCCTCCTCATCATTTGACGATGGGTGAGGGAGGTGCGGTCAATATTGTTTGGCGACCAGCTCTGAAGGCTTATGCAGAGAGCTTCCGCGACTGGGGCCGTGATTGTTGGTGTGCTTCTGGAAAAGATAATACCTGCAAAAAACGCTTCGGTTGGCAGCTCGGAGAATTGCCTGAGGGATATGATCACAAATATATCTACAGCCACCTTGGCTATAATTTAAAACCGCTCGATCCGCAGGCTGCCATTGGTCGCGAGCAGCTCAAAAAACTTCCTGCGTTTATTGAGGCTCGAAAAAAGAATTGGGAATATCTCCGCGCTGGGTTGGCTGACTTGGAAGAGTTTTTTGAATTTTCACTTCCGACGCATGCGACGGCGTGGAAAAAATCTGATCATGGATGCGATCCTTTTTCGTGGGATGCCACTGGTTCTCGAACCGATTGTTCGTGGTTTGGTTTTATGTTGAGGGTTAAGTCATCAGCTTCGTTTACGCACACTGATCTTGCGCGTCACCTCGATGAGAAAAAAATTGGTAACCGCATGTTTTTTGGTGGGAATTTGTTGAAGCAGCCAGTTTTTGTTCAATTAAAACGCGATCGTCCCGATGCCTTCCGTGTTGTTAGGGATCTTGCGGGAGCTGATGAAATCATGAGAAGCGCACTTTTTCTTGGCACCTATCCTGGTCTAACAAAGGCGATGCTTGATTATGAGATCAAGGTGATTCATGATTTCTCAATAGGCAAATAGAACTTGATTTTGTGAGAGCGATTTGTTAGTCGTTCTCTCATGATCACAACAGGATACGAATACAAAATGGATAACGCACTTGATCTGTTTTCAGAACAAGAAGAAGCCACTTACCGGCGCGAATTGATAGCGGCTATTCAAGAAGGGATAGATGCAATGAATCGAGGTGAGTTTATTTCTTTAGAAGAAATGCAAAAAGAGATTCTTTCATGGATTGCGAAGTAGTTGTTTCGTTTCCTACAAGAGAAGATATTACAGAAATTATTCGCTACATTTCTCTAGATTCTCCTCAGTCTGCAGTGCGTTTTGCGCATCTGCTTTATTCAAAAACAAAAATTTTACAAACTCATCCCGAGATGGGACGTGTCGTTCCTGAAGGAAAAAATTCTACAATACGAGAGATTATTGTTAAAAGCTATCGTGTGATTTACAATATCGATTCCAAAAAGAAACGAGTGAACGTTCTTCGCTATTGGCATGCAGCTCGAGGTACACCGATATGGAATTAGCTAGTAAAACTTCACTTCCATCCGAAGACCTCGAGCATTTCTTAGCGCACACGCGTGATTTGTGGGAGGACCTGCGTGGTAAACGAATTTTTGTGACCGGTGCGACGGGTTTTTTTGGGATGTGGCTATTGGAAACTTTTTGTTATGCCAATGATCAATTAAATCTCGGAGCAGAGCTTGTTGGATTGAGTCGAAATCCTGAGGCGTTTGCTGAAAAGGCACCTCACCTGGTAAAACATCCTGCGATCACAATGCATCGTGGCGATGTTCGTGATTTTGATTTTCCATACCCGTTCAGCAGCCCGGAGAAAACGGGAGTTCCACCTTTTGCAGAATCTTTAGATTCTTCAAAAGGAAAACTCCTTAAGAAAAAGCAAGCGGCTCAGGTGAACGGGGGCGGTTTTCCCAAAGGAAAGTTTTCTCACGTTATTCATGCAGGCACGACATCAAGTGCGCCTGTTCCTGATTTAGAAATGCTGGATACGATTATTGGTGGAACAAGACGAACACTTGATTTTTCCTTGGCTTGCGGTGCGGAGCGATTTCTTTTTGTGAGCTCGGGAGCGGTCTATGGAAAGTTGCCCTCAGACGTTGCTCATGTTTCAGAAAATTATTTGGGAGCACCTGACGTTATGAATTCAGTCTCGGCTTACGGCGAAGGGAAGCGAGCGGCCGAGTTGCTTTGCGCTATTGCCCATCAAGAGCATGGCATGAAGACAACGATTGCTCGTTGTTTTGCTTTCGTTGGGCCTCATCTGCCGCTAGATGCTCATTTCGCGATAGGTAATTTTGTCCGCGATGGCTTGGCTGGCAAAACTATTTTATTAAAAAGTAGTGGAGCTTCTCGGCGATCTTATCTCTACGCTGCTGATTTAGCGGTTTGGCTTTGGACAATTCTTTTTAAGGGAGAAGTTTGTTTTCCTTATAACGTTGGAAGTAACGAGGGGGTAACTGTTAAAGAGTTGGCAGAAAAAGTTGCTAGTATATTAGGACAGTCGGTTAGCATTGAAAAAGATGCTTCCCAGCAGCAGACGAATTACGTTCCTGATACTTCGCGTGCAGAAAAAGAGCTTCATTTAAAAAATAACTTTACACTTGAGGTTAGTATCGATAACTATGTTAGTTGGACTAACAATAAATAAAACAACCTATTAGTAATGAAATTAGCTTTATTTGATTTAGATCACACGCTGCTAGATGGTGACAGCGAGGATCAATGGGGTTCTTATTTAATAGAACGAGGTATCCTTGATCCGCTTGCTTATCATCCCAGAAAAGAAGTTTTTCATCAAAGCTATCGAGAGGGAGCCTTGGATATTCAGGCTTTGATCACCTTTCAACTTGAAGTGCTCATGGCTTATCCCAAGGAAATGCTTTATGAGTGGAGAGAGGAATATATAAAAACCCGCATTCGTCCTTTAGTTCTTAAAAAGGGCCTGCAAGTTATTCAAGAACACCAAAGTCAATATCACGATATTATATTGATTACGGCCACTAATGAATTTTTTACAGAGCCTATTGCGAGGCTTCTTGGTATCGATCATCTTATTTCTACAAGGCTAGAAAAACATCCGGATGGCACTTATACAGGAAAAGCTCTTGGAACGCCATCTTATCGAGAGGGAAAGGTCATACGTTTGGATGAATGGCTGGCAGAGCAAGGGCGCGTGTTAGATGATTATGAAGAAATTTGGTTTTATAGTGATTCTCACAACGATCTTCCGCTGCTCACCATGGTAGATCATCCTATCGCCGTGAATCCTGATAAGCAGTTGCTGGAATATTCTCTTAAGCACAACTGGAAGATCATGGATTTTAGGAAAGATGGGTATATTTAAAAGTTTGAGTGGTGAAGTTTGAGTTTGAGGGATCAAGCTTCGCTTTAAAAAATAGGGTTCGATGAAATTGTTTCTTTCACCGCGCTCGGGAATGTGCGCTCGATGCGCGTGATGGAAAAAATTGGCATGAAGCGTGATTTGAAAGGAGATTTTGCGCATTCGAAATTGCCAAAAGAGCATCCGCTGTCGCAGCATGTTTTGTATCGAATAAAAGTTGGGAACTTGCTATAGTAACCAACTAAAATCATGATTCGTATTGCTGATTACATAGCCCAAAAACTTGTCGATGAAGGTATCACTGATCTTTTTATGGTCACAGGAGGTGCAGCGATGCATCTCAATGATGCCTTTGGGCGCAGGCCTGATTTGAAAATTATTTGCTGTCATCATGAGCAGGCATGCACGATGGCCGCTGAAAGTTATTTTCGTCTTACCAATCGGTTGGCTGCTGTCAATGTGACGGCTGGTCCAGGTGCTACCAACACTATTACGGGTGTCTATGGTGCCTATGTTGATTCGATGGGCATGATTGTCATTTCAGGACAAGCCAAGTGGGAAACACTTGTTCAGTCTACGGATTTACCCTTGCGCCAACTTGGGGATCAAGAAGTCGACATTGTCAACATGGTTAAAGGCATTACAAAATATGCGGTGCTTGTTAAAGAGCCAACAAGCATTCGATACCATTTAGAACGAGCGCTTCATTTAGCAAAAAGTGGGCGACCCGGTCCCGTGTGGCTTGACGTGCCGATTGCTGTTCAAGGTGCCATGATTGATCCTGAGAAGCTCAAAGGATATGATTCAGCAGAGGATGAGATTGTCTATGAAACAAAAAATCTGACAGAATCGATCAGCAAAATTATCCAACAGCTTTCGGTTGCGAAGCGCCCCGTCATTTATGCCGGAACTGGCATTCGTCTCTCGGGGCAATATGAAAATTTTCTCAAACTTGTTAATCAACTAGGAATTCCTGTTGTGCCAGCATGGAATTCTAATGATTTGTTAATAGATGATGATCCTGTTTATGCAGGTCGACCTGGTTCTATTGGTAATAGGGCTGGTAATTTTACGGTACAAAATGCTGATTTCTTACTTGTGCTAGGCTGCCGGCTTAATATTAGGCTTATTTCTTATAATTGGGAAAATTTTGCGCCGCATGCCATCATTGCAATGGTTGATATTGATGCAGCGGAATTAAAAAAACCGACTTTGCGCATTGATATTCCTGTTCATGCTGATTTAAGCGAAGCCGTGCCACAATTGTTGCAAGCATCGCAAAGCTGGAAACCTCATCATCACGAATGGTTGGCCTGGTGTAAGGAACGATTGGTGCGCTATCCCGTTGTCACAGCTGCAATGAAGCAAGAAAAGGATGGAATTAATCCCTATTATTTCATGGAGCAACTTTTCGAGCTTTTAAAAGAGGATGATATTATTGCCTGTGGGGATGGCACGGCAAGTGTGACGAGCATGCAAGCAGCTATCATTAAAAAAAATCAACGTATTTTTCATAACTCTGGTTGTGCCTCGATGGGATATGACCTTCCTGCAGCCATTGGTGCTGCAATAGCCAACCCTCGTCATAAAAGAATTATTTGTATAGCAGGCGATGGAAGCATCATGATGAATCTTCAAGAGCTTCAGACGATCATTCATCACCAATTGCCTATTAAGATTTTTATTCTTAACAATCGTGGCTACCACTCTATTAGGCAGACACAGGCTAATTTTTTCTCAGATAATATCGTAGGGTGTGGTACAGAATCAGGCCTGAGTTTTCCTGACTTTGAGAAAATTGCAGCAGCGTTTAAGATGAGTTTTCAGCGGGTACACGAACATGCCAATGTTCATGAAATAATCAAACAGACACTGGCTCAGCCTGGTGCCACTATTTGTGAAATTATATTAGATCTTCATCAATCCTTTGAGCCTAAGCTTTCATCACGAAAGCTTGATGATGGTAAAATGGTCACTGCAAGCCTTGAAGATATGGCTCCCTTTTTATCTCGAGAAGAACTAGCTGAAAATATGTTGCTTTCTTAATTAAGAAGCAAGCTTGCATGCTATCTGCAAGACATAGGATGTATTAGCTCCGCCCCACGCCTTGAGCGGAGAAAACTTAATAATGGTTAATCCGCACGCAGTTAATAATCGACTCAATGATTCTTCTGA
>JBIRBD010000095.1:0-8022 GCA_044326465.1 Chthoniobacterales bacterium | reverse complement strand
TTTTTTTATAAAAAAATTCTAAGTACTGAATAACCAAAGCAAAAATCCTGTAGCCTGTAAACCTGTAGCCTGAGTCCCTACCCGTTCGTCTTACTGAACGGGTACGATTGACATCTGATGCTATTTTAATTATCACCAAACATCATCCTAAAAACGTGAATGAAAATAAAAATTTTGGCGCAATATAGTCGGCCTGAAGCTGTTCGTTCTAAAGCCTCACTAACCGTGCAGGTTAGCCGCGGCTTCACAACAATCAGCTTCAAATCCGACTCCTTACGCTAACTTTCTCACTTTCATTCACGTTTTTAGGATCATGAGAACAACGATGGACATAGAAAGCCCCATTCTTCAAGAATTAAAGGCATTGAGCAAAACGAGAGCTTTATCGCTTGGTCAAATGGTTTCACAATTATTAGCAGAAGCGCTGGCTGTTCAAAAAATAAAGGATAAATCGATTCCTGAGTTTCAATGGATTTCTCGTTCCATGGAAGCCAAGGTTGATCTTGCCGATAAGGAGGCACTCTACAGCGTTCTTGATGGAAAATGAGCTATTCAATAGATGTAAAAATCCTTTTAAATAGAAGGTTTTACAAAAACCTGTAAAATTCCTTTTTCATAATCCAAGACATAATGAGCTTGAATATAGTTGTAGGTTTTTGCGGCCCAATTTTTAAAGCGGGAATGTTCTGTTCCGTTGATTGGCCAGTTATTGATGACAATGGCAGCTGGCTGCTGTTTTTCTATTTCTGAGATGGTGTCGCAATCAAAAGTCTTAGGTGCTGTAAGGTCATCAATATAAAGGTCACGCCGGTAGGAAGGCCGGTCAGTCATGAAGTTGATTTCGGGATTATAAGGAAAACAGATAACATAATCTTTAGGAGCAGAGTGGTTTATGATGCTTTGATAGATAGCGGAAGTCTCTTCAAACTCATTTGGTGTCAGTTTTACAGTGACGCCATTTTTCCCATGAAATTCAATCGTGCGATGTTGGCTGATGGCAATTCCACCAGTTGATTGCGATTGGATTCCAGTGATGAAATAAAGCAGGATCGTACTGCTTGCTATCAGTAGAAAAAGGCTAAGTAAAATTTTAAAAAAAGACCGCGCAGGCTGCCATTCCCTATAAGCAAAAGCGATTGAAATCAAAATTGTTACACTCATAGGTACCATAAATTCGCTTAGGTGTACCATATCTGGTCGCCAGAAAAAATATTGAGGAAAAAGTGTAAGTGAACAACCAAGGCTTGTGAATATTGCTAGTGAGCGTTGTATGTGGAGATCGGCTTTATTAGACTTCTTTCCAAACTCTACTTCTGCTGCGAATTGCTGCGTCGCTCCGGTGCTCGAAGCATCACATATGCCTATATGCTCAGACTTCTCCGCTCCGTGGGCTTCTTGCGCTTCATCAGCAGAAGCGAGTTTGGAAAGAAGTCTATTGTTGACTCCAAAAAATAAAAAAACTGTTGCAATTAGTATCAAAAGCAACGAACAAGCAATTGGTAAATAAAGATTGAGCGCCATCAGCTGCTCACGAATGTCCGCTGATTGAAGCGATCGACGTGTGAGTGTAGATTTTATGTTTGAATGTAAATTTTTAGAAGAAACCACTGTTGTTGTCGAAGGCTTTGAAGATCCTGCTATAGAGCCAGTAGGAGTTAGTAGAGGTGGTTTTTTTTGAGAAAAACTTTCAAGAGTCTGGTGAAGCAAGCGTGATCCTTGTGTAATAATCATCTGTGGCCATACCTCATATTGTTTGAAGAAGGCATCTTCAAAGCCACGTTTTTTTGCATCATGGAGAACAGGAAAGTGAATAGTGACTACTCCTAATGCTACTAAAAATAATGCTGCACAGGTAGTAACCCAGTTGCGTTTATCTTTGAAGCCATGCACCAATGGAAAAACAAGAATCAATCCGAGTGAAATAATTGAGAGAAAAAAACCGATGTCGAGGCGTATGAGAAAAGCGAGGCCAAGTGTTAATCCTGATACTATGAGCCATACAAACCGAGTAAAATTATTTTTACAGGGTAGAATATAAGCTTTTAAAAAAACAGCCATGTTAAGCATGACGATAAAAGCCATGTAATTTCTAAAAAGTTGCCCAGGCAATAGCAGAACGATCATCCCAGCGAGGAAAGCCAACGTTGCACGACATGTGGTTTTCCAGACGATACCATAAGCTAGTAGGCAGGTTAGGGTAGAGAGCGTAAAAAAGAAAACTCTGATCGCTGTGTAACTTGGATCGCCTATTTTAAACAACCAGACGATCGGATAAAACCAAAGCAGATTGTAGTTAAGAGCGACCTCGACGATAGGAAGCTTTCCTGAGATCAAGCGCAAGGCAGTAACTCCTTCAACACCACCTTCACCCGATGGATAAAGGCCGCAGCGATAGTAGTAGCCGTAATAAAAAATCGCGAGCAGAGGCAGAATGATATACCCGTTAAAGTAGTTGCGGCTCGTAATTCGTGGTTCGTTGTTCGTTGTCACAAGTGAATGGCAGTAAGTTAAGGCTGTTTTGGGATTGATAATAGCGGAAAAATAAAAGATAAACTTAATCCGAAAATTTCATGCTTGTAGCGAAGCTCTGTAAAACCCGATAAAGACAATGAGGACGACAAAGAGGGACGTTGCGCGTATGATTTATCCTGTCCAAGTCACACGGCCTAAGTCCAACGTCGTATTTAGAGTGCGTCCGACGAAGGTCAAATTTTAAAAGAATATTTTCCTGAGGCTGAAAGTTAGAGTTTATGGGGTAAAGTAACGAGTGGCGAGTAGCGGGTAATGAGTATTTTTTATCCAAGCTCAACGTCAACTTATAACATAAGGGTTTCATAAAAAATGTTAATTTCTGAACTCCCATCACCGTTTTTAGCTTCAATCGTGAGCATACACGCTACTCGTTACTGCTGAGATGGTAATACCAGCAACTAAATCAAAAAATCATTCCTCAGGAATCGATATTTTTTGGATTTATTGCTCTCTGTTAATAACTTGCTCTATAAGTTGCTAAATTTTTATGAAATCAAATTCTTTTCTTTCCATTTTTTTTAGTTTTTTTTTTCTGTTTCCTAATCTTCATGCAGAGCATTTTCTTAACATCATCACGACCAAGGAATATTGTTATTTTCTTAATAATTTAGTTAATAGTAGTGTTCCTGTTTTTTATAATGAAAAAATGGGTTCTGATCCATTAACTGCTTCTATTATTAAAACAGAAAAAATTGGTTCTTATAATTACGAGCCTATTGCAGGTAGAGAAGATTGGCCTGTTCCCTTTGTCAACCGCGTGAGTGGAGTTCAGTTTTATAATTCGCTCGTAGGAGATAACGTGCTTGCGGAAGACCTTTTAAATGATGGAGATCTTTCCCTCGCTGTCAATGGAGTCACTCGTTTTATCAATGAATCAGGCTCATTGCAGCTAACATTGGATGTTGATAATGAGAGTCAAAAAAATCAAGGATCACTTATTCAGAGAGATACAGAAGATTCCGCTATAGTAGCTGCAGGTTCCTTGTTTTTAGCTTTCATGTTGAGAGGTAATGATCAGTCTGAGGAACGAAGCGCTGGGATACCATCTGCTACAGCTGGACTGAGGCTTCCTGGCATTGGTACTCGGAGTATTACAACGGTTACTCCATTTAACTCCTATGAGTCATCAGTACCTTTCTTTTCATCAGCCCCTTCAGAAGATTTGTTGCATGATGAGAAAAAAGTAGATGTTGAAGAAAAAGGTAGTCCATTAACTACGCTTCCTACAAGAGACGCATTTAGTTATCAGAATCGTCTTCAGGAGGCCAAAAGACATAATTGGTCAGAGATGACGCAGTATGAAAAAATAGTTCCTATGGAAGAAATTGCTGCAAGTTCTCTTCTTTGTAGAATGGACGCATTAGGAATTCTTCAGCCGTTAAAAGAGAAAGCAAAAAAATCTTCTTCTTTCAATCAGGTTTTGGAGCCTGCTTCATCTTGCTATGCCATAAACACGATAAGCAGGTTAAAAAGAATGATACCAGAGTGTATGAGACCTGCAGCACGTGTTTTTTTTGAAGAAGCAGAAAATCCTTTAGAGGACATCCTATGGCAACAAAAAGCTATAAAGGAGCAAAATAGAAAAGCCGTGAGAGAGGTTAAATCAGAGCTTCTAAAGAGCATTAAGAATAACAGAGTAATAGCACGCGCTAAACAGGATAGCATCGAACAACAACTTGCAAAATGGATAGAAGGAGGAAAGCGTAATAACGATCTCAAAAGAACATTAATAGTTGCTATTGAAGAGCTCCAGCAGGTGTACACTAATTGGATCAGCGAAGTTCTCGTTGCACAAATTGATACAGAAGCTGCTGCCATGCTCGAGAGTGCAATAAATGGGAAAAGACTCTATACTGAAAGAGAATGGAACCATCCTGCCTCAGCTCGTATGATAACCAAGTACTCTCATCTCGATGGAATTCCTCTTATTAATGAGGCTCATAGAGTTGTAGCTTTTGACTCCTCTGAGGCTGATAGAAGTGCAGCTTCTGGCTTCTGTTATAAACGCATTGAGAGAATGACTGAAGCTGGGCTTCCTATTGCTGAGATTAAAAAAATATTCGCTAGAGGTGCAGTTTCTGACGTGAGGAGTGGTGGCATTAAGAGAACGACTAAACCTGCGTTTTATGTTGCTGAGGCTGAAGAAATATTCGCTGACTTCCTAAAACAAGTGCAGGAACTTTACGCTCCTTTTGAACCTTCTGGGTCATCTGTTATTTTGGATAAGCCTGCAGTTGATGATTTTTTGCAACATGAAGTGTTGAAGAGGGAAAATATTTTGAAGCAAGTTTATAGAGAGAACGCTATTTTTATTTCACTGAAGAATCGCTGGATTAAATTTTTAAATTGATCATCTCTTACTCGCGAAGCATAAGCATATGAGCAAGTACTAAAAATGGACAATCCTTCCTCGCAACTCACCGTCATAGTTACTTCCTTTGCTGATGAAAAAACAGCCCTCTGCGTCGTGCGTACGCTGGTTAGAGAGCGGCTCGCAGCTTGTGGTACGATCCTTCCTAAAGCTCATTCCACCTACCTATGGCAAGGAAAAATAGAAGAGGCTGCTGAAGCGGTTGTCTTTTTTAAAACATCGCAAGGTCTTACAGAGCAGTGCAAGCTGCGTCTGGCAGAACTTCATCCCTACGACGTTCCAGAAATTTTTTCTCTTGAGCCTTCAGCTGTCGATGCCTCGTATTTAGCTTGGCTCGGTGAGGTGCTGGAATAGAGCAAAAGGTCTCTTTTTTAAAGAATGTGTTGTTTTTGATAGTTTGTCTTTTCGTGTCGAAGACCTAATTTAACCTGTCAGTCTGTAGCCTTTGAACGTAAGCAATCTCGACAATCAAATAAAAAAAAGCGTTCTTTAAAAGTTGAGACATTTAAGTTAAACTTCTGCGATGCCAAATACAATTCTTGTCGGTGCACAATGGGGCGATGAAGGAAAAGGAAAAATAATTGATGTTCTCACAAGTGAGGCCGACATTGTCGTTCGCAGCCAGGGTGGTAACAATGCTGGTCATACAATTGTCAGCGATGGGAAAAAATATGTTCTTCACTTGATTCCTTCAGGCATTTTGCGATCTGGAAAAATTTGTGTGATTGGCAATGGTGTTGTGATCGATCCGGTTGCACTTGTTGAAGAAATCGAAGGGTTACGTGCGCAAAGAATCACCGTCAAAAAAAACCTCCTCATCAGCGAGAATGCTCATTTGGTCATGCCTTATCATCGTGCGATTGATATTTGTCGCGAGCGTCTAAAGGGGAAAAACTGTATTGGCACCACGAAACGTGGTATTGGGCCTGCTTATGGTGACAAGGCTGCGCGAATCGGTTTGAGGATTGCTGATCTCATTCGGCCTAAAATTTTTGAACAAAAATTAAAGCTTCGTATTAAGGAAAACAATCTTCTCTTGAAAGGCTTTGGTGAAAAACCGATCTCGTTTGCAAAAGTTTTGGACGATTATAAAGCAGCAGGAAAATTTTTAAAACCCTTCGTAACAAATACAATTTCTTATCTTCACGAAGCAATGGAGATGGAAAAAAAAATTCTCTTCGAAGGTGCACAAGGAACTTTTCTCGATCTCGATCATGGCACTTATCCTTTTGTCACTAGCTCGAGCACCACTGCTGGAGGTGCTTGCACAGGGTCAGGCGTGCCGCCTAATCGTATGGATTCTGTCATTGGAGTGCTCAAGGCTTATACAACGCGGGTAGGTGAGGGGCCACTTCCAACAGCTGATAAAAAAGTAGAAGATATGCTTCATACGATGGGACGTGAGTTTGGTGCAACAACAGGTAGAGCGCGTCGCTGTGGTTGGTTTGATGCGGTTGCTACGCGCTATGCCACCATGGTCAATGGAATTGGTCATCTTGCGGTAACTAATATTGATGGTCTCGACTCTCTTGCAGAAGTTTTTATTTGCACGGGCTATCGACTTGATGGAAAAGGAAAAACTCTTACCATTCCGCCAAGCGATGCCGATGAGTTAGCGCGTTGTAAGCCTGTCTACCAGAAGATGCCAGGTTGGTTGACTCCAACAGAAGGTATTCGCTCTTACAAAGATCTTCCGCTCAAAGCCCGAAATTATTTAGAAACTATTGCAACACTCAGCGGCGCAAAGCTCTCTATTGTTAGCGTTGGCCCTGGTCGCGATCAGACGATTTGGTGTTAGTTTTTTTTAATCACTATTAAAGGCAGTGATTAGAAAAGTTGAGGGGGTGAGAGGTTTAGAAGCACCGCTATCGCGGCAAATTAAGAATCTATCAATAAAAACAAATTTTTTAAAATTTACTGATTATCAAATATTAACCTAAAAACGGCAATGGATCGTGGTAAATTAACGCAATATGCTCAGCCTCAAAATAATTTTCAAAAGCCCTCACGTACCCATTGGGTATGCCACGGGCTTTTAAAAATCATTTTTAGACTAAGCTCTTACGTTAATTTTCTCACTCCCATCACCGTTTTTAGGATTAAAAGAGGGTTAACGTGTTAGAAAAAATATTAGCTTTAAATTTCTTTAAACCCCTCAACCCCTTAACAGCTGCGCTAGCAGCGACTCAATCTTTCTTTCCATGTCCGACAACACTATATCTCCCGAGTCATCATCTGCTACCGCTAAAGAAAGCGAAGAGGTCGTTTCTTTTTTAAAACATCTCTGCAATCGCTTGCTCACAGGGATTGCCGTTGCTGTACCGCTTATTGCAACGGTTTTAGTGATGGAGGTGACGTATAATTTTATCAATGGTGTGAGTGCTCCACTTTACCGTGCACTCAAGATTAATATTCCTGGCATTGGTTTTGTTACGACATTGGTACTTTTAGTTTTTTTAGGATTCATGGCGACGCATGTGCTGGGGCGAAAAATCTTACAACTCTTCGAAGCCTTTCTGCATCGCATTCCGCTCGTCTCTCAAGTTTATAGCGTTGTTAAGCAAGCACTCGAATCTTTTAAAACGATCAAGGCTACAGAAAATTTTAAACGTGTTGCTTATGTAGAATGTCCTTCGAGCGGTTGTATGTTGGTTGGTTATGTGACGGGGCAAATTTATGAGCCTCATCTTGGCGGGCAGATGACGATGGTTTTTGTGCCTCATTCTCCTAATCCACTAACAGGATTTTTGATCATTGTAGAAAATCACAAAGTCGTCGAAAGCTCGTTGACACTCGAGCAAGTCACTAAACTCATTATGTCTGCAGGCCTTGTTGCGCCAGCGCAGAAGCAGAAGCTTGTGAGCGAGGCTTAAAAACTCGTCCCCGTAGTTCAACGGATAGAATAGAGGTTTCCTAAACCTTAGATGTGGGTTCGATTCCCGCCGGGGACAAAAAGCAGGGTGACAGTTCAGAAAGTAGCACTAAGTTAAGAGGCTTTTGGGATGGTTCTCTATTTATCCCGCCGTTTCAAAAGTGAAGTGCAACAGATGAGAACAAAAAGCTAGGCATGTGTTTACCTCGAGGTATCGGTGAAATTTAGTAAGAGAAGCTAAGATCTA
>JBIRBD010000184.1:0-2604 GCA_044326465.1 Chthoniobacterales bacterium | reverse complement strand
CCCATTGGGTATGCCACGGGCTTTTAAAAATCATTTTTAGACTAAGCTCTTACGTTAATTTTCTCACTCCCTTCACCGTTTTTAGGATAATTGTCGATTCTTTTTTTTGTCATCTTTGGTTAATGGGACCTTTTTTGTCTTTTTCTTCGGCAGCTCTGACTTAGCGTGCAATGCTTTTATCCCTTGATAACCACTATCTGTTATGACCTTAGTATTAGGATTAATATGAAGTGTGGATTCTTTAAACAACCGAAAATCATGGCGTTTTCCATTTGAAAAATTGGTGCAAATAATTCTACCATTATTTTTAGCTACAACAATTTGTGTTTTTAACGTATGTTTTTTCTTTTTCCCAGAATAGAAATATTTTTGTTTTTTTTAGGACGTTCAATTGGAGATTCTGTAGCATTAACTAACATTACTTCATATTCCATTTCACTTTTTAAAAGAGCCTTCCTGCCAGGCAATGAAAAATCAGGATGCTTAATAAGTGTATCTTCAACCCATTTTACAATCTTATAAGCATTGCTCTCACTCACTCCATAGCTCTGACTAATATGAAAATAAGTACGGTATTCTCGACCTTCGTAGTAAGCGAGAAACAACATCGACGCTTTTATATCGGCATGGGAGCATGGGGAGCGGCAGCTGGTACAGGAGTGATTGATTCATTAAAGCTTTTCAAAGTAGAATAAGCATTGCTCTGACTTATGCTATGAACATTCTTTTTGTCCTCTATGGAGGAGCGGAGACGAATAGCTTTATTCCTCTTACTCTTTTTGCAAGAGAGCTCATGAAAAGAGGGCATGGGTGTGCTGTTGTTATTCACGATAAAAAAGAAAAACGGAAGCATGTTGAGGGGATAAGGCTTATTCATCCTGAAGAGGCTCTTACTCATTCTAGTGAATATTTTAATAATCAACAAAAGGCAGATATCCTTCATGCCTGGACACCACGTCAGAATGTTGTCCAGTTTGTGCTGGCCTATGAGGCTCTTTTTGCGACGCCACTCTTAGTCTATCTTGAAGATCATGAAGGCTGGATTGCTGAAGAATTTTTGCGTGCTCATGGGCAGAAGCCTTGCTTGGAGAAAGAAAAATCATGGGAACGCTTGCTTCCAAGTGTTCTTTCACATCCTTCGAAGTATCGCTATTTTCTTGGATTAGCTGATGCGATAGCCACGATTACCCCTTCTTTGCAATATGAAGTTCCTTCATGGGTTGCTCATGAAACAATCATGCTCGGTGTCGACCTTGATTTTTTTAACCCACATAGACCACTCAATCGAGATCTCAAAAAGAAACTTGGACTTGGTGAGCAAGAAAAAATTATTGTTTATTGCGGAGGTATCAACCAGTTTACCGCACCAGCAATTCGCTCGCTCTGTCAAACAGTTCTCTTACTTCGTCAGCGAGGCTATCCTTGTCGATTATTGCGGAGTGGTCCTGGAAAAATATCTAAGATATTTGGAATTCGTAAAACAGAGTGTCACTGCGTAATAGAGCTAGGAATACTTCCACGATCTGACTTGCCTCATTTAATGAGCCTAGCGGATATTTTTATTCAGCCAGGCAGGCCGACATCGTTTGAAAAATTTCGCCTGCCTTCAAAGGTTCCAGAGTTTATGGCGATGGGAATACCTTCTATTGTTCCAAGCAGTAATATCGGTTCTTTTGTTCAACAAAAAAAAGATGCCTTAGTGCACATGACAGGGATTCCAGAAGAGATGGCCACTCTTTGTGAGGAGATTTTTAAAAATAGTTCCTTGGCCTTGGAACTTCGAAAAGGAGCTCGTCAATTTGCAGAAAAACATTTTGATTGTCGTCAAAAAGTTGATCAACTAGAGAAGCTCTATCAACGAACCATTGATCACTATGGCAAAAATCAGTCAGCACTATTTTGGAAATCGAATGAAGCGATGGCGTCGCTTGCAACGCTATTTTCTAATAAGCTAAAACAGCTATTAGAACTTTCTGATGCCGAGAATGGAGATTCTAAGGAAAGGGAATTTTTTCTCAAACAACTCTTTCTTCTAGAGCAAGAAGAGTGCAAGCGCTCTCAGCAAATAGAACGAGATGGTATAGTAAAAAAATTGATCTTCTATCTTCAATCAATGATGAAAAACCAAATCCTCAGAAAAATTCTTTTTCTTTGTCTGCTCGCCTCTGCGCAGATACAAGGATGCCTCCTCGCACACGCCTAGACGCTGGCTTATATGCAGCAAATTCATCCGGCAGAGGGTGTAACCTGCTTGCGCAGTTACTGCTGCACAATAGTGTGATTTTTTAAATCATGCTTCAACAGAGAGCGATCCTGACCACCTCTATAACGAGGCCATGGCTTCCGACCACGCCAGAGCCTGCATCGTACGCGTAGGTCTGCCCGGGCGATGCCACTACGAAGTGATTGCGGGCAGAGAGGATTTTCCGATCGGATATGTTAACCTAAAAACGTGAATGAAAATAAAAAATTTGACGCAATATAGTTGGCCTGAAGCTGTTCGTTCTAAAGCCTCACTAACCGTGCAGGTTAGCCGCGGCTTCACAACAATCAGCTTCAAATCCAACTCCTTACGCCAACTTTCTCATTTTTATTCACGTTTTT
>JBIRBD010000180.1:0-2682 GCA_044326465.1 Chthoniobacterales bacterium | reverse complement strand
CCACTTTGATAAGGCCTGCAAAAATTGTCCGCGCATTGTCGTCGAGAGCGTTATGATAAAGAAGATCGCTTGTGGCACGTGGGGCGATGTGATCCTGCAACGTACGTTGATCAATTTCTTGATCAGCACCCGCTTGATTGATGGAGAGCATCACGCTACGTGCGCCTTCGCCCAGAAGACGACTATCATTTTCTGCACGCACAAAACGTCCTCCGAGATTCAACTGTAATGCTGTAGAAGTCGCATTCTGAGAGACTTCCGTGCTGTTGATATGAAAGGCTGTTGTTTGGCGACTCCATTCTTGCACGGCGACATAATGCAATCGAGCATCTGCCTCGACCTTCAAATCATTCACTCCACAAGCAAGTGAAGGCTCTTCCTTCACCGAACAAAAACGATCGATCACCGAGGCACAACTTCCTTCGGCACAAACAAGGAGCGTGTGAGGAAAAACAGCAGCCTTCTCACCCTCAACCCAATGCCAAAGCTCGATTGGCTTTTCTAAAACAACGCCAGCTGGCACGTAGAGAAAAGCCCCTGCTTGGACTTGTGCTTCATGTAAGGCTCTGAATTTTTCTGAGCCGAGACGAGCAAGATTCTTCATGAAGTATTTTTCAAAAAGCTCGCGATGATCCCGCTCAGCCTCTTCCAGTGAGGTAAAGATCACACCCTCAGGAAGATTGTTTTTTTCGCAATGAAGCAAGCGGTTATTAGCAAAAATTAATTTTGCGGAAAATTCAGAAAGCCCGTGTGAACGGGCAATGATAGTAGCTTCATGAGCGACTGGAGGAGCCGCAACAAACGAAGAGAGATCGGTCTCTTTTAAATTTGCAAAACGCCAAGCCTCATCACGGCGCGTCGGTTGTTTCAATGACAAAAATCTTTTCAAGGCATTTTCCTTCCGCTCAGAAAGCCAGGCGGCTTCGCCGCAGTTTGAGTTGAAAGTTTGAGTTTGAGTAATCATAGAAGCTGCTTCGCAAGCCGCTTTGCGGCAGTTTAAGTTAGAAGTTTAAGTTTAAGTTTATAAAAGTGCTACGCACCAAAATCTTTTTTTTGGAGTTGAAGTTGAAAATTGAAGAAAGCAGAAAAGTTGAAGTCAAAGTTTAGAAGTCTTGATTTCACTTCAACTTAAACTTCCAACTTAAACTTCGGATGAAAGAGTTGCTGCAAAGCAGCAACTCTTTCATCCGACCGACCCTTCCATCTCAAGATCAATAAGCCGTTTTAATTCCACGGAGTATTCCATTGGAAATTGCTGCACAAGATCGTTGACAAATCCATTCACGGCTAAGCTCATCGCTGCAGCCTCACTCAACCCTCGTTGTTGCATATAAAAAATTTGCTCTTCATTAATTTGGCTAACGCTAGCCTCATGTTGCGCAGAGTGACCTTGCCCACGCACTGTAATAGCAGGATAAGTATCGGTGCGGCTCTGGCTGTTGATCAGCAAGGCATCACATTCGGTGTTATTTTTACAACCTTTGAGATGCTTTGGGATATGGACCATACCACGATAGGTAGAGCGACCGCTGCCAAGGCTGATTGATTTTGAAATAATATTGCTTGTTGTTTCATCAGCTGCGTGAACCATCTTCGCGCCAGTATCCTGATGCTGCCCATCGCCAGCCAATGCAATCGAAATCACCTCTCCGCGCGCGCGACGACCTTTCATCACAACGCCAGGATATTTCATCGTCAAACGTGAGCCAATATTACAATCAATCCATTTGATTTCAGCATCCTCGTGAGCCACCCCCCGCTTTGTGACAAGGTTAAAAACATTGTTACTCCAATTTTGCACCGTAATATATTGGATCTTAGCACCTTTCATGGCCACGAGTTCTACCACCGCGCTGTGTAAGGTGGCGGTTTCAAATTTTGGTGCCGTACAACCTTCCATGTAAGTCACCTCAGCTCCTTCATCAGCAATAATGAGGGTGCGTTCGAATTGACCAAAGTTTTGCGCATTAATGCGAAAATAGGCCTGGAGAGGATGGCTGACCTTGACACCTGGTGGAACATAAATAAAACTGCCACCGCTAAAAACCGCACTATTAAGCGCGCTGAATTTGTTATCGCCACTTGGAATAACTTTCCCAAACCACTTGCGGAAAATTTCTGGGTGCTCACGCAATCCCTCGGTGCTACCGACAAAGATAACACCTTGCTTGCCAACCGCCTCTTTAATATTAGAGTAGGCTGCCTCGCTATCAAATTGTGCCTCAACCCCGGCTAAAAATTTACGCTCTTGCTCAGGAATTCCAAGGCGTTCAAAGGTGCGCTTCACATCCTCAGGAACATCGTCCCAGCTACGTTTTGGGGCCTGACCTTGCGAAAGATAATAACGGATATTTTCGAATACAATATTCTCAAGATCCTTGCTCGCCCAATGTGTTGGCATCGGCTTCTCGAGAAATTTTCGATAACCTTCTTTGCGAAATTCACGAACCCAATCCGGGTCTTTTTTGACATCGCAAATATAATCGATGGTTTGCTCAGTCAAACCTACGCCTGCATCAAA
Source organism: Chthoniobacterales bacterium (assembly GCA_044326465.1). Lineage (GTDB taxonomy): Bacteria > Verrucomicrobiota > Verrucomicrobiia > Chthoniobacterales > UBA6821 > CAIWMF01. Next base: position 161 of record JBIRBD010000180.1, on the reverse strand, counting down.
AGCATAATCAACATCATAGCGAAAATCACCGATCGATCGATCGATATTCAGCGGTTCTGCCTCAGAGGGCAGAGCCGCTGAAGTTGAAGTTGAAGTTGGAAGTTGAAGTTTATTCATGTTGCTTCGCAAAAGTTAGGGTTGAATATTTTCATCTGAAGTTT
>JBIRBD010000178.1:0-2948 GCA_044326465.1 Chthoniobacterales bacterium | reverse complement strand
TAAAAAATTTGACGCAATATAGTTGGCCTGAAGCTGTTCGTTCTAAAGCCTCACTAACCGTGCAGGTTAGCCGCGGCTTCACAACAATCAGCTTCAAATCCAACTCCTTACGCCAACTTTCTCATTTTTATTCACGTTTTTTAGGATTATATTTTTAGCTTGCCGCAGGCAACATGCTTTTCCTGTAACCATGTAGGCTGTTTCCCTGTAGCCTTTTTTCATAGGCAAACTAAGCAATTGAGTAAAATAAAGTTTTCGTTAAAATTTGATGTTTTGCGGACAGTCTAACTAGAGCTTTCCGGAGAGATTGTTTTTATCAAATGGCTCGGAGTTTTAATGCTTCTTCCTTCTTCAAATAGCTGTTATCCTTTCTCCAACATAGTATCTACCATTCGGGGACGAGTGGTAGATAATTACAAACCCTCAAATTTTATGAACTACAAAGAATCTACTGCTTCCGAAAAATTAGAAAGTAGCCAAGCACATGCTAAAAAAGCGTTAGACTCGACCGCATCGGCGGCTCGCGAAATTGCTACCGCAGCTCGCTCCGCAGCTCAATTCGCTTATCGCGAGGGAAAAGAGGAACTCTCTGCAGCAGCTCGCGATATGGGGGATGCGGCTCGTGCAACCTACAGTTCACTCGCAGAACAGACAGCAGTTTTTACTGATCAATATCGTGAAAAACTTTCCGACCTCGAAGTTGAAGTTGTTGAGTATGTCCGCGAAAAACCGCTGCAAGCTGTGGGCATTGCCTTCGGCGTTGGTTTACTGTTAGGAATTATTCTTAACAGGAAGTAAAAAAAGTCAAGGGGGTTAACTTACTGCTATCGAAGCTGTTGATAGGTTTAAAAATTAAAATGATATTTTTCCTGAAAGACTTAATCCATTTATTTAAGCTTGTTTGACGATTAGTAAATTTAAAAGTCATGCGTATTATTAATTTTTTTTCCGCGATAGCGGTGCTTCCAAACCCCTCAACCTCTCAACAGCAGCGGCAGCTGCGCTCAGCCCCTCAACTTTTTTCATTCCTCAACTTGCTACGTTAGTAGCAATTCACCATGTCTTCACAAGGTATTCCAGCAAGGCTGATGGGGCTTAGTAGCGCCTTGCTTCAGCATGTTGTGGCCATTCTCTTGCTGGCTGGGCTTGAGGCACGCCAATTATTAAAACGTTCCATCGCGAGTATCTTAATTTTTATTGCCATCCTCATTTTTATTTTTATTGGCTACCTGGCGCTTCTTTCTACCGTTATTGCAATTGCGATCATGCACTTTAGCGTCAGTTTTCCTCTCACTTTAGCAGGCGTGGCTCTTTTTCATTTTTTTATCGCTGGCATTTTAATTCTCTTTTTGCGCCGTCAACAAAACGAACCGGCATTTGCCGTCACACTTCATGAAATTCAACGCGATATTGAATTATTAGCTACGGATTCCCGTGATAGTTAAAGTTTAAGTTACGATATTACCGATGAGAGAAGATAAAAATATTTCTGCACTTCAGCAAGCCCTCCAGGAAAGCCGGCAGATGATCGCGCTGCAGCATGCAGGCCTTCATGAAGAATTGGATGTCGCTGCACGTCTGCGTCATTCGATTCAGCGCAAGCCGTGGGCTTGGCTTGGTGGTGCGCTTCTGGCGGGTGGCATGACCACTTTTTTAAAAGGTCATAGCTCACCAAAAAAAATCAACGTTGCTGGCGATACAAAAAAACCCTCCTCAGTAGATTCTAAAAAAGTCGCAGCTGCCTCATTATTGCTTGGTGAGAGCGCTTTTGCAGCTGGAGCATTGCAGCTAGGACGTTTTTTATTCCCCTTGATCAAGCCAGCTCTCATGACTTACGTAACGCGTAAAATCAGCGATCTCTCGCAAGATAAAAAGAAGAATTACTAAACAGGGATAAAAGCTAGAAGGGATCATGAAAAACTGCCTTCTCATTGACCTGAGCAACTCACGGGCAAAGTTTGCACTAGCAAATCTCAACAGATCACAAAGCAAGTTGACGGCCCGTTATCTCCCAACGGAATCACTCAGCCCTTCTGCGCTTAATGAGCTTTTATCTGACGGTAAAATAGAACGCGCCATCATTGCCTCTGTTGTGCCCAAAGCAACGCAGATTGTAGAAAAGTTTTTTAAAGCAGCAAAGATCCCCTGCCTTTTTATCGATGCTTCAACAAATCTTGGTATCAAAATAAAATACCCAAATCCAAAAAGCATTGGCGCCGATCGTCTTGCTAACGCTGCTGCCACCGTAATACTCTATGAGCTTCCAGCCATTGTCGTTGATTTTGGAACAGCCATTACTTTTGATATAATTGATAAAAACAGGTCTTATCTGGGTGGCATTATTGCTCCAGGCTTAAGTACTGCTGCTAATGCACTACACCAGCACACCGCTTTGCTTCCACGCACAATCCCCTCACCCATTCGACGAGCTGTTGGAAAAAATACACTGACGGCTATTCAGTCAGGCCTGCTCCTAGGGGCCCGCGGACTCGTGCGCGAGGTGGTTGCACGGGTAACAAAAGAAAATTTTTCTGGGCAACGGCCAACCGTAATCGCAACAGGTGGCGATGCAGCACTCGTGGGACGTGGTACCGATCTTTTTGATGTTATTAATCCAACATTAACATTGGAAGGACTGAGGGAAATTGAGCGAAGGAGAACGGTTCTTTCTTAAAAGAAGCGATGAATTGCTCAACAAAGATCTCATGCATCTTCACGGCGGTCTCTTGATTAGCTCGTCCTTCTAAACGACATAATGTTGGAGAGCTCGCCAAATCTTCATCTCCTTGCATGACTGTCTGCCAAGCCAGATCTTTTCTTAATGTGTTATGGTCGTTAGTCCACCCGTCAAAATAAGTTAACTTATTGTTTTGTAAGTTATTATCTTAATAAATTTCTTGAAGAATCCATAAGAAAACAGTACTATAAGGCAATAAACCTTAAGGATT
>JBIRBD010000059.1:0-11097 GCA_044326465.1 Chthoniobacterales bacterium | reverse complement strand
GTTCCTGTTGAAGTGCAGCTTTGAGAGTCTGAGTAATAGCCATGTTTTCACTCTTAATCTTTCGAGGAGCAGTAAGACCAGCTTCACGTGGTTGAATCGTTCCATCTTCGTGAATCACGAATCGTTCTGCCATCGGATGAGCTTCAGCAGCAGCTCGAAAGTCGTTGAGTGTTAAAGAAGGTTGCTCAGCTAATGGTCTTGAATCAGTAGCAGGGCGACCTTCTTCTACCATCAACTCGTGACCAAAAGCTGTGAAGGCAATTATTCCGGCAGCAGCTACTGCATCGCTCCAATAAGAATTGGAAGAGGGGGTTGCATTGGAAGTAGGAGCAGCAACTAGGGTCAATAATGATGTCTCTGAGGAAGTAACCTCAAAATGTTTTGTATTTGTTTTTAAACAGTCGTTACTATTTTCTTCATTAGTGATCAATTCACCATGTTGAAGCCAGTTGCGATAAAATTCCTGAGCAAATTCATTCAGATAGGTTATAGGAAGATTTTCTCGACCAGCAATAACTTCGTAACGATAGCCTCCTGGCTCTCCGATCCGCTCAATGGAGGCTGCATTAGGATCTGATGCCATCGCGTTATCGTAAAGATGGTGCTCATCTGTTACCGCGGAGTAATTTAAAAAATCACAATAGTCTCTAACTGTAACACTTGCCAGACTTTCCATGCTCGGCAAGTTAGTTGAAGTGACAGCAGTCGAAGTTAAAGTAAAAGCCAATAGGCCTGTAGAAAATAAACAGACTAAAAAATACCGAAGGGAGGGGGTAGTCTTCATGGTAAAACTCTACCTCCCTCCCAGGTTATTGAACAAGTCGATTATCCCTATAAAGAGAAATGAGATGGTTGGTCGAGCTGTCGTGATGCAATGGCGGTGGCGTCGTGCTCTCAAGCTCAGGGATGATGGCTTGCGCTAAGACTTTTCCTAGCTCTACGCCCCATTGATCAAATGAGTCGATTTGCCAAATGGTGCCTTGCGTAAAAACATTGTGCTCATAGAGTGCCACCAAGGTTCCGACTGTTTTTGGTGTCAAGCTATCCGCTAATATAATATTGGAAGGACGATTTCCTTCAAAAGTACGATGAGGAACGAGTTCATCAGGCGTACCTTCAGCCTTAACTTGCTGAGCTGTTTTTCCAAAAGCCAGCGCTTCTGCTTGTGCAAAAACATTAGCGACTAAGAGATCATGATGACGACCGATAGGATTAAGTGCTTTGTAAAATGTGATGAAATCACAGGGAATCAGCCTCGTTCCTTGATGGATGAGCTGATAAAAAGAGTGTTGGCCGTTAGTTCCTGGCTCACCCCAATAAATCGGTCCCGTATTTGTGGAAACTTTTTCTCCTTTAAAAGTGACATGTTTCCCATTGCTTTCCATTGCAAGTTGTTGTAGATAAGCAGGAAAACGCTTTAAATATTGGTCGTAAGGCAAGACCGCGACCGTCTGTGCATCAAAAAAGTTATTATACCAAACAGAAAGTAATCCTAAAATCACTGGAAGGTTTTTTTCCAAAGGGGCTGTGCGAAAATGTTCATCCATGGCATGGAAGCCCTCCAGCATTTCTCTAAAATGATCAGGCCCAATGGCAACCATCGTGGAAAGGCCAATTGCGCAGTCCATCGAATAACGACCGCCAACCCAATCCCAAAAGCCAAACATATTTGCAGTGTCGATACCGAAGGAGGCAACACGTTCTGCGTTAGTTGAAACAGCAACAAAATGTTTTGCAACGGCTTTTTCGTCACCTTGAAAACCTTCTACTAGCCAGGTTCGAGCGCTATGAGCATTGGTTAATGTTTCTAGGGTGCCAAATGTTTTTGAAGAAACGATGAATAAAGTTTCTGTCGGATCGAGGTCTTGTGTTGCTTCGATGAAATCTGTTCCATCGACGTTAGAAATAAAACGAAAGGTCATTGAGCGTTCACTATAGTAACGAAGTGCTTCGTAGGCCATGACCGGTCCCAGATCAGAGCCGCCAATGCCGATGTTGATGACGTTTTTAATCCGCTTGCCGCTATATCCTTTCCAGAAGCCAGAGCGAACTTGATTTGCGAAGAGTTCCATTTTAGCAAGCACGGCATGAACATCAGGAATAACGTTCTGCCCATCTACAAAAATTTCTTCGCTCGCCGGTGCGCGTAAGGCGACATGCAAAACGGCCCGATTTTCAGAAACGTTAATTTTATCACCACGAAACATCGCTGCAATCCGTTCTTCTAGAGCTGACTCGCGAGCCAGCTGAAAAAGAAGATCTAAAGTTTTCTGAGTAACTCTATTTTTAGAATAATCGAGAAAAAGTCCAGCTGCCTCTGCTGTTAAAGCTTCACCACGTTTTGAATCTTCTGAAAAAAGTTCCTTTAAGGTTACGTCAGAAATTTCTTTCTTGTGTGCTTGAAGTGCTTTCCAAGCGGGCAGGGCGGTCAGATTGTAACTGCTAGGGTAGTTACAGTTGGTAGTTGGCAGTTGGCAGCTCATCGTTTTTTAAGATATTGATTGTCAGTTATTAGTTACTGGAAGATTGGACCTGAAAACGGTGATGGAAGTTAATAAATTAGCGTGCATGCTTGGTCTAAAAATGATTTTTAAAAATCATTTTGAGGCTGAACCTAGTGTACTAATTTACAACGAGCCATTGCCGTTTTTAGGTTAAAGCAATAGGTCAACGGCAACTACTTTTGTACTTTTCTTTGTCTCTTTTCCGCTGTTGGTTTTCCAAACGGATGTTCCCACAAACGAAAGCCTCCAATGAAAGCATTAGAGTTTTCAGCAAGACGACAACCAATCGGCACTTCCTCAATGATGGAGGCATTGCCGCCGCCGATGACGATTTCTTCAGGCTCTAGAGCTGCTCTGAAAATTTCGGTAATTTTTTTGACCTGTTTGCGCCATTTCTTTTTTCCACGTTTTTCGATGAAGTCTTTACCAATATAAGCTTCAAAAGTCGATTTTTTGTAAGGGAGATGCGCTATTTCGAGTGGAACAATGACACCCTCTTCGATAATTGTTGCACCAAGCCCTGTCCCAAGCCCAAGAAAAAGCATGCGCCCACCTTGGTAATCACCAAGGGCTTGCATGGTGGCATCATTGATTAATTTTACAGGATGTCCAAAAGCTTTTTCGTAATTAAAACCAACCCATCCTTTACCTAAATTCATAGGCTCTTTAACTGGTTTTCCTTTTAAAATAAGCGTCGGGCAGCCGATGGAAATAACGTCATAGTGCCAACCTTTCGTTATTTTTTTTACACCATTAACCATCATCTGTGGAGTCATTTTCGGTCCCGATGAAAATTTTCGCTCTTCTTGATGCCCTGTAGCTTTGACTTTTACACTCGTACCACCAATATCAATAACGAGAACCTCAAGTTTTACATTTTTCATGAGAATGAATTAAACAAAGGTTGAGTGGTTGAGGGGGGGGGAGCACCGCTATCGCAGAAAATTGAAAGTTCATTAACATGGTTATTTTTTCAATATGACGTTCTTTTTAGTGAACGTCTTTAAAACACCTGCAATAGTGACATTGGCCTCCCGCTTTTAGGTTTGACTCTTAGGACCTGTTCTCATTTCAGGATGACGCTTTTTGAAGCAATAACATCCATGAGCTCTGTCCACGATGTAACAAAAGATGCTGCACCTTCTTTTTGAAGCGTTGCTGCAAGCTCTGTGAGGTTAATGCCTGCATCTTCCATAGCGGATAGAACTTTTTCACAATCGCTGTTGCAATTAGAAATTGTTTCTGTTGCGTGACCATGATCGGCAAAAGCAAGGAGCGTTGGCTCTGGCATGGTATTGATCGTAAAAGGTGAGGCTAGTCCTGTAATATAAAGCGTGTCAGGTGCTTGAGGATCTTTTGTCCCGGTGCTTGCAAAAAGCAAGCGTTGAACGGAGGCGCCTGCGTTGAGTGCTTTTAAGTAGCGTGGTGAATTAATGAGTTCGCAATATGCTTTGTAGGCTTGGTTGCCGATGGCGAGTCCAAGTTTATTTCTTAACTCAGCAGGAACTTTTGCGGCGATGGCTACATCCCAACGACTCAAAAAGAGGGATGCCACGGAATGGACGTTTGGGTTTAAGCCTGCGGCGATGCGTCGCTCAACACCGCGAAGATAGGCCTCTGCTGCGGCTAGATATTGCTCACAAGAAAAAAGCAATGTTACATTGACGGGAACACCTGAAAAAACAGCCTCCTCGATGGCAGGCAATCCTTCTTTTGTTCCGGGAATTTTAATGAAAAGATTAGGTCGTCCTGCTTGCTGATGTAATTCTTTAGCGACTTTTACTGTCGTGTTAGTATCGTAAGCCAAGAGAGGTGAAACTTCTAGAGAGACCCAACCATCAACTCCAGCGGTCCTTATGTGGGTCATTTTAAAAAGATCAGCAGCTGTTTTGAGATCTTCGAGTGCTAAATCAAAAAACAACTCCTCACCAGCAAGTCCTTTTTTCACCCCTGCGCTGATGCCTTCATCATAGGAGTCGCTATTTTTAATTGCATGATTAAAAATCGTAGGGTTCGATGTTAGGCCTGTAACAGAAAGCTCATCAATGTATTTTTTGAGCGTTCCGTTATTCAGAAGATCGCGTGTGATGTTATCAAGCCAAAGGCTCTGACCAAGATCGTGAAGTTGTTGTGTTGCTCTCATAGTAATAAAATAAATCTAAGAATTGGGTTCCTCTAAAATGTCTAGAGGCATGAAATTGTCAAGAGTTGAAGTTCCTCGGGAATAATAGCATTTACCTAAAAACGGCAATGGCTCGTTGTAAATTAGCGCAATATGCTCAGCCTCAAAATGATTTTTCAACCGGCTCACGTACCTTCCAGGTATGCTTCGCCGTTTTAAAAATCATTTTTAGACCAAGCCCTTACGCTAATTTATTAACTCCCATCACCGTTTTAGTAACGAAATTGGACTGGCTGATGTCTTGCCTTTTGCATACCCTCAGCAGCTCTTGCTCGCTTGCTAAGCTTTACTCTGAGCCGCTGCTTGTGGCAATTTTACTAGCCTCATTCATTTCGTAGAAATAATTGAGGTTGGTAGTTACAAAATGGTACCAAAGACTGATTTTTTTATTCCCGATGGAAGTAGCCTGGAAGTAGCCTGTAAAAAGGTCACTCATCTTGGTATTGGTGCTCACCAAGATGATTTGGAGATCATGGCACTCCATGGAATTCTAGCTTGTTATAAGCAAGCATCAGAACACTTTGGTGGTATCATTTGCACAAATGGTGGAGGAAGCCCTCGTCTAGGTTGTTATGCATTGTTAAATGATCATGAGATGATCGCCCTGCGTTGCCAAGAACAGCGCAAAGCAGCAGTGATCGGGGAATATGCGGTAGTAGCGCAGCTTGGATATTCATCATCAGTGATAAAAAAAACCCGAGAAGATCTTGTTAAAAGTCTTTGCGAACTTTTACTACAGATGCAGCCTGAAATTATTTATACACACAACCCCTTGGATAGCCATGCAACGCACATCAGCGTTTTTCTTGCTGTTGTAGAAGCCTTGCGTACGCTCCCGCCTGCGCGACGCCCAAAAAATTTTCTTGGCTGTGAGGTTTGGCGTAGCCTTGATTGGTTGCCTCATGAAGGAAAAATTTCTCTCGATGTTAGCCGGTATCCAGAGCTTTCAAAAAAACTCATTCGCTCTTTTGATTCTCAAATTGCAGGAGGAAAGCGTTACGATCACGCGATGATTGGTCGCTATCATGCCAACGCGACATTTGCCGATCCTCACCAAACCGATGAGGCGACTATGATTTTGTATGCTATGGATCTTATGCCGCTTCTTGAAGATGAAACAAAAGATATTGCTGACTATGCACTCGGTTTTATCGATCGCTTTCGAAACGAGGCTGCAAGTAAGTTTGCTGAGCCTCGTTGAAATATTTTTCAAAATCATGGTCCCAAAATTTTTTGCGGCTTTCAGGAATAGTATTATTGAATTCGTTGTAGCGGTTAATAAAAGCGAGCCAAGCTTGTCGGCGCTCGTCTTGTTTAATCATTGCGTTGTTTTGTAATGCTTTGAGCTCTAAGGGATCGGGTTTATCATCTCCTAAATTGTTAAGCAAAAGTGCGGCAGTCTCTGCCATTTCATCCTTTTTTTGAGCTTTGATGCGAAGCTCTTCTAAGGGGGTGTAAGCTTTTTCATAGCAGGCTATCTCATAGACACTAGTAATATATTTGGTTGAAATGTCTCGATTTTTAAATTGGTCGCAAGCATCAATGACTTTTTTCCATGCTGTCACCGTTGATTGTGTCATTGTTTCTAGCTCTGCAAGGTTTTCATAAAGTTTTGTATCATCAATAGTAAGTGCTGAAATTTGTTTTGCTTTTTCTACAAATAGCTGGATAAGTTCGGTCGCATGTTCTCGCAGCGGCGCTAGAATATGAAGGGATTGTTCATGTTTAGTCTTTGCAATCACTTCATTCCATTTGCTTCTTTGGCTTTCCGGAATATCTGCATCGAGAATAGTAGCTTTTTCAGAAAGCTCTCGCCAGAGATCATCAGCTTTTTTTTGACTAGCTTTTGCTATTTTTCTCATGACGCTTCGTTGTTCTTTTTCTTTTTGTAACGATGGATTTTGAGGCAGTGATAAGAGCTGCATGCTATCATTTTTAGCAAGAAGGCTTGCGTGTTGAGCTTTTGCTAAGGCAGTAGCAAGCTCATGATGTTTTTGAGCGTAAATAACGAAGTCGTTATTAGGATCTACTTTTGGGTTTAACCATGCCTTGTAAGCTTTCTCTCCAATATCGAAGAGATGGTTCCATCTTGTTTTAAAATTGGGATTTTTCGGATCAGTCTGTTTCAAAGCAGCATTCCAATGCTGCAGAAAAGCATTGCTACGTTGTTGAGCTGTTCGATGAGCAAAATAAGTCTCAATTTTTGTGATGGGGTTAGGAATATAAGGCAATGCTTGCCAAACTAATCCTTTAATTACGTTAAAAGTCTTTTGAGCAAGGAGAAGCGAAGTGTCATAAACCACTTTTTTAGTGCCATTGCTAAGCGAGGTAAAATAAATAGCCATAGAACTCCAAGTCGTAGAGGCGGGAGTAAGCGAAGAATCAAAAACGGTAGTTTTCTCTGAAGGGTTATCGTTTTTTTTCTCAAAAAGCAGAGGCTTTAAAGGGAGTTCTTCGGTAGCTTCTTCGCATATCAATGGAGCACGGCGATTTTTTTTATTTTCAGTAGTCCTTTTTTCTAAAGCTCTTGTTTGCATTGATTCACCAAGACGAGCCTTCGCTTCTGCAAGGGGAGCTGTTTTTTTTACTATTCTTTGTTGTGCAGCGTTCGTTTTTCTTTCTGTTATTTGAGATCTTCTAGCAGCTTCGGCAATGATTTTTCTTTTTTGATCGTTGGCATAGTGAATTTTTTGGGCCCACTCTAATTTTTGTTTTTCCATCCAGGAGATTTGATCGATGATAGAGAATCGCTCTGCTGCTGATATCGAGTGAGTTAAAAGATTTCTCTGAGCATGATCTGCTAATGTCATTGCTTGTAAGGTTATTGTGCAAGCTGAGCAAAATTCATCCCAAGCGGCTTCACTCGGTTGAGTCATGGCTCTGCGATAAACAGTACTTGCAAGGGTTACTTTTTTTTCGAAGGCAATCCACTCCACTCGTTGAGCCCAAATTGCAGCCGCTGTTTGAGCCGCCTGGCTATTGTTTCCCAAACGAACTAAATCATCAGGATCACTTGCCTTTTGAAGCGCAGCGTTATTGGCATCAAGCGCTTTGAGTGAGGCTTCTTGGTTTTTTTGAGCAGAGTGACTTAGGTAATCATAATCAACTGCTGTCACAATGGACTGTTGTCGTAGGCGGTGGTTAAGAGTATCTGTCTCTGCATTGAGGCTCCTAGCATCGTTATGGCTCATTTCGGCATATTCGTTGAGAGCAGAAAAGGAAGGCTCTAATATAAACGAAGCAGTCTGTTCATTATGAGGTGAAATCTCTTCATTACTTATGAAACGAATACGGTCACCTACAATGCCTCCGCCTAACAAGAGAGCCATTATTTCAACAACATCAATTCCGATTTCTCCAGCAGTAGCTCCTTCGCCTGCAGCAAGAGGCTCGAACATAGTAAACGAAGAAATATTAGATTTCATTCCAACCATGAATCCCATACGGGAGCAGCTAAGAGAAGGTGTTAAAATGCTTTGAGTATTAACAGTCTCATCCTCTGCAACTGAAAAACCTGTTTCTGTGCAGTAGCTTTCTTGATTTAATTCCGTTACATACATCACCGGAAAATTTTCTCGGCCAGCGATAACTTGATAAGAATATTGTCCAGGATTTCCTACACGAATAAGACAAGCTGCTTCTGGATCTGATTCTATTTTTTCACTATAGAGATGATCCGCCTCTATGCTATCAGCGCTATGGAGGGGTATGTTGTTTGTAGCTGCACGGTTTAAAAAATTGGCGTAGTCATTTGCAGTAACCACCCTTGCGATGGATTGCGCAGCAGGTGAGGTTAGAAGTTGAAGTGAGCTAGCGTGGGCTTGCGCATAGGTACACGCAAAGAAGCGACAGAGGAGCAAAAGAGAAAAATTTTTTTCCATCAAGAAAGATAGGTGGAACTTTTTTTGTTTGTTTTTTGATGAGTATAAGACTTATGAAAATTCGTGGTAAGCTATACTTTTTTTGATAAAAGAGCTATCTCATGTTCTAAAAATGAAACGCGAATGTTTCGTTAAACCTAAAAACGTGAATGGACTCCAGCGATCTGATGCAATATAGTTGGGCTTAAATTTTTTTTAACGCCTTGCATCATCTTATTCCTTTAACGCGTTCTTTCCCATTTCTTTCCTGCTTTTAGCCAATGCGTTAAAAGTATATACCATTCCCATTATCATTTTTCAGGTTAATTTTATCTCTATGGAAAAACAGCGCACACTTGCACAATCAGTCAGTCTTACCGGATGCGCCTTGCACACCGGAAGCAATGTCACGCTCACCCTTCATCCAGCGCCAGTCGGACATGGCTATAAATTTCGTCGGACCGATCTGCCGGATGAGCCAACCATTGATGCGAAGGCCGAATATGTTAAAACAGTAGAACGCTCTACAACGCTTGTGGAGGGAAGTGCTAAAATCCATACGGTAGAGCATGTTTTATCAGCACTTGCTGGTATGGGCGTTGACAATGCCATGATCGAGATGAATGCCAATGAGCCACCGATTGGCGATGGTAGTGCTTTGGGCTATGTTGACCTCATCAAGCGCGCTGGGATCATGGAGCTCAATGCGCCTCGTGCTTTTTTTGAAACGCGTGAGCCTCTTCATTTTGAATCAAAGAATGGATCGATCATGACACTTTTTCCAGATTCTGGATTTCGTATTTCTTGCACGCAGGCAGGCCCAGATGGCCGCTTCACTCAATATCTTTCAGTAGAAATCACGCCTGAAGTTTATGAAAAAGAAATCGCTCCAGCGCGAACGTTTGTTTTTTACGAAGAGGTCAAAGAGCTCATGGAAAAAGGGCTCATCAAAGGAGGAAGTCTTGAAAATGCTTTGGTGATTCGTGGAGAATCGGTCTTGAGCAAAGAGCCGCTGCGCTTTTCGGATGAATTTGTAAGACATAAAATTCTCGACATCATCGGTGATCTCGCTCTCGCTGGAAGACCATTAAAAGGGCATGTTGTGGCGGTGCGTCCTGGACATGGGCCAAATACTGAGTTGGCACGCCTTATCGCAAAACGCCATGCCGAGTTGCTCGCCATGGCGCCACGCCCGATTACTTCTTCTGCCTCGGTCATGAATATTAATGAAGTAATGCGCGTGCTACCACATCGCTTTCCTTTTTTAATGGTCGATCGCATTATTGAATGTGATGACGATACGAAGGCTGTCGGCATCAAATCTGTTTCGATCAACGAGCCTTATTTTCAGGGGCATTTTCCAGGACATCCCGTTATGCCAGGTGTTCTTCAAGTCGAAGCAATGGCGCAAGTCGCTAGCATCATCATGATGCGCAAGACCGAGAACTCAGGAAAAATTGGCTACTTCATGAGTGCTGACGAAATTAAATTCAGAAAGCCTGTGTTTCCTGGAGATACGCTTTTTATCCACGTCGAATTATTGCGTGCCCGTAAAAATATGGGCCGCGCTACCTGTCAATGCAAAGTGAATGGTGACGTTGTCTCGGAAGGAGTTCTTTTGTTTGGACTTGTTTCAAAATAACTCTAAAAAAACAATCACGATTTTCTATGGCTGATTCTATTCATTCTACTGCAATTATTGATCGTAGTGCTGAGATCGGCTCTGGGACAACAATTGGCCCTTACTGCGTCATTGGTGCAGGCGTAGTCATTGGGAAAAACTGTCGCCTTCATAATCATGTAACCATTGCAGGACCAACACGTATTGGTGATGAGAATGAATTTTATCCGTATGGGTCCATTGGTCAACAGACACAGGATTTGAAATATCGTGGTGAACCGACGTTTCTAGAAATTGGAGGTCATAATTGTTTCCGGGAATTTATTACGATCAATCGATCGACAGCTGCCGATGGCCTTACCAAAGTTGGTCATTATGGAAATTTTTTAGCCTATGTGCATATCGGTCATGATTGCGTTGTTGGCGATCATGTCATTCTTTCTAACAATGGAACATTGGGTGGGCATGTCACTCTGGATGATTATGTTATTATTGGTGGACTCAGCGGCGTTCATCAATTTTGCCGTATCGGTCGCTATGCGATGATTGGTGGTTGCACAAAGATTATTCAAGATGTTCCAAGCTTCATGATTGCTGACGGAAATCCCGCTAAGATACGTGGCATCAATCAGATTGGTTTGGAACGGAACGGTTTTTCAGTCCCTGAAATCCGTGAGCTTCGCGACGCTTATAAAATTATCTATCGTTCTTCGCTCAATACGGCGCAAGCTTTAGAAGCCATTGATAAAAAATATTCTTCGTTACCATTAATCGAAGAGCTTGTTACCTTCATCCTAGGAAGCAAGCGTGGGATTGTTCGATAAGTGACGGCAAAGGGGTACAGGTGGCAGGGGTTCAGGTGACAGGGGTTAAGGTGGCAGGGGTTCAGGTGGCAGGGGTTCAGGTGACAGGGGTTCAGGTGGCAGGGGT
>JBIRBD010000155.1:0-3974 GCA_044326465.1 Chthoniobacterales bacterium | reverse complement strand
CGATAGTAACAGCTCAAGCAGCTGCAGCAGCGTATGAGGAACGTTTTGAAATAGCTCAACAGTTACGTAATGAGCTGCCTGAAAGTCAAAAAGCAGATTGGGATAAAAATGTTCTCGATCCTACTCATTATTATAAGGCTGACTGGGCTCAAACGATTGCTTTGTGTGAAGCTCAAAAAGCACAGGCCATCGCCCTTGCCGCTGGGGATAAAGCTCAGAAGCTCGCACCTTCTGATGCTGACTTTGAGCCTTCATGGGCTGAAGCAATAGTAACAGCCAAAGCAGCTGCAGCAGCGTATGAGAGACATTTTGAAATAGCTCAACAGTTACGTGGCGAGCTTCCTGAAAGTAAAAAAGCAGATTGGGATAAAAATACAATTCATCCTGCTCTGACTCGCAGTGAAACTGCTAGAGCAGAAACCATTGCTCTTACAACTCATTATGACTTGCAGAAGATTGCTTCTGACGATCCTGGTTTTTTAATGGTTCAATCAGAAGCTTCTGCAGCAGCTGCTCAAGCATCAGAAGGATGGGAACGTGTGCTTGCCTACAGAGAGGAATTCAGAAATAAGGCTCCTGAAGGCGAACGTGCCCATTGGGATCGCTCGGTTGAAGAGGCTACCACCAAACAAACTTATTGGAGGCAGCAGCAAGTGAAAGAAGTGGGGGCAGTTTTGAAAAACTCTAATTAAAGAAATAGCACGTGCCCTTTATTTATAAAGTTGTAATCTTTTAGCGATAGCGACCTGTAGTCTGTAGTCCTGTAACCTGAATCCCTTGCTGTTACTTAAGTCACTAAGTAACCAGCATTGGGGCTAGCCTGTCACCTGATTTTTTTACCATGACATCCTATATTGAACCATTTTACGCACTGCTTCGTGATCTTGCCGCTAGCTTAGGAACGACCGTTCCTCAGTATCTAGAGCATTTGAATGAGGCGAGTGCAGAAAATATTGTTGGGAATATTGAATTCAGTAATGCCGACGGAACGATGGTGAAGCTTCATCTTGAATTAGAAAAAATGCCTCTTGGCGCCGGTGTGCGCGCGACGGTTTTTTTTGGATTGAGTGCTCACGAGAAAGAATGGTCGCATCATCCCGATTTTTTGAAAGCGCTTTTGCTCTGTCGTGTTCTTTCTGAAAAATGGTTACCGATAGCGCCTGCTGTTTTTTCTGACGATGCCATGCTTTGGCAGTTATTGTTACCACTGGATTCTACAACCCATGAGCCTCTAGAAGCCTTCATTACAGCGGCAAGCCTCTTTTATAAAACTGCTGTTAAAACAATTTGTGATCTCGGGTTTACTCATCAGCTCTTGGTTAATTTAAAAAAGAGCGATCATTCTTCGGATGTTGTTTGGACAATGAAAAAATGGAGTAAACAAAAAAACGAGCGCACTAATGCCATAGAAAGTCACTCCAATGCTGGTCATTATTACCGTTTGTTGCCTCCCTCATTGGAGCATTCTGGCATGATCGCGATTAATTTAGGAAACGTTCTCGATTTTATAGGCCTCCATCGTTTGTTCATGGAGCTGCTAAAACTGAACGCGTATACTTTTTTAAATGATGATTATTATGTGGGATTCGATGATCGTGGTGGACTTTTGCTTCATGCATTTTTAGCTCCATGCGACGAAGAAGCTTTAACAATGAGGGTGTTAGCTTTACTGCAGCGCGCAGAAGAGGTACGCGCATTTATTTTAAAAATGACAAGTAACCTGCAAGCAGCTGCCATGCAGCAGGTTTTTCAAACAGTGGCTCATGTTACAGACTTAGTATTAACCTAAAAAAATCAATTTTATGTCAAACAGCATTAACCCAACCTCACAGTCTCCCTCTTGGGAATTGAGTAAAGATCTGGCACTGGAGAGTGACAATCTGGAGGCTGATATTCGTGTTAGTGATAGCGCCGTTCAGATAAGACCTGCTAAAAACAGCCTCTGGCAGAACATAAAATGGTTTTTTTCTAAAACAAACGAACCTGCTCTTGCTAGCAAAGAGGAGACCTTAGCTCATTTAAAAAATCAGCTCGAAGATTATTTTACGGCTTCCATGCAAGGAATCATTAAAGAAACTGGAATTTATGATAACAAAGAAGAATGCAAACTCTTTATAAGAGCAGCAGAGAAGGCATTAGATGAAATCACAACAAAACTTACGACAACGAATAGATCTTTATCCACCAGTCAAGCGATTCAGAAAGCTCATGAAGAAACTCTTCTGTCGCTAATGTCGTTGAGAAAACAATTTGCAAAACCTGATGCCACACCGCAGATCATTTCTTTGAAAGATGCTAATGGAAATTTAACAGGAAAATATTGCATCATTACGCCAGTGGCGCTTCCTGAAAATATTGTCTTATCGGGGGGCGGTGCCAAAGGAGATGCCTACGTCGGCGCTTATTTAGCCATGGAAGAAACAGGTGTTTTAGTAAATCTTCAACGTATTGCTGGAAGCTCTGCTGGGGCCATTACAGCAGCATGTATTGCTGGAGGACTCACCGCAGATGACTTAGCTAAGATAACTGCTATTCCTGGTTTGGATCTGCTTGTCGGTGAATCAAAAAATTCAGTGATTGATCAAGCAGACAAGCTCGCCCCCGGTCCAGGATTTAAAGGAACGGCTATTGTGGACATCCTGAATCAAAAAATATCAGTATCGATAAAAAATTATCTCAATGAGGTTGATTTGAATACGTTGGATTTATCACGTATTAGCCAAGATGAGAAATCAGTTATTGCTCAATTAAAAGAAGCTCTCAATAGCGAAGGGGAAGAGAAGGTCATTCTCATTACATTTCAGCAGCTCTCTATCCTTCACAAGATAAACCCTTCCAGATTCAAGGAGCTCACGATTACAGGATTTGATGCAACGAAAGGAAAGGAAAAATATTATAATGCCGTGAGCACTCCTCACATTACTATTGCTGAGGCTGTGCGTATTTCCATGGCCTTGCCGATCGTTTTTGAAGGAATCGATGTAAAAGGCGATCTCATGAGAGATGGAGGCATAGGTTCTAATATTCCTGCAGAAGTTTTCGTTAAAAGTGACCAGGAGATGATGAAAAAAATGCCTGCGGATTTACATTCTGAAACTACTAATTATCAACTTCTTGAAAATATCACAGCAGATGCAGCGCCGCTTGTGTCAAGTGATCTCGGAGCTAATAATGTGGCCTCTGAAACATTAGTTCTTGGTTTTGATGGCGAAGGTTCCTTTCAGAGCATTGTTTATGGAGAAAACGTTCTCATTCCTGATACTTTGATCGAAACTGTTGAGGCTTTCCTGTCAACTAATCCAAAATTGAGGTCTTCTCAAACAGCTGATAATTTAAAACTCTGGAATGCAGGCCCTAATGCACTCGATGTCTATCATGGAAATTTAGGGACCGTGAGTTTTGCTGCTTCGCAAAGTGAGGTTAAAGCAGCACAACATCAGGCTACCGTTCGTATGCTTGAGCAGCTTTCTCTTCGTCAAAATCAAGCGACTTATGAAGTTGTTGATGATTTAAACCAAGCAATGATTTCGATGACGGATGAACAACTAAAAGCCATTGTCGCAACGTATAAGGAAGGTGATTTAGCTTTGCAAACGGAAGCTGATCCCGTTTTACGGGCTGCTCGGCAAGAAATTACGGATCGCAGTGAATGGGAAGTTGTCAAGTAAGTTATCGATTAAAGAAATTTTCCAACGAAAAATAAACCTCGATTGCAAAACCATGCTTCCTACGCCATCATTTCCTAATGTCTCAGACTCGCCGTCGTCGTACTTGGAATGAAGTAATTGGGCTCCTCCTTTTTGGTGGAGGCATCTTGCTCTTGCTCGCGTTGCTTTCGTTTGAGCCTCGTGATGTTCCGGCACAGTTTTTTTATGCGAAGTATTCTTCTTGTTCGACGATTCCACTTAATTTTGTCGGTCGCTTTGGTGCCATTGTGGCAGGGTTGCTCTTTTTTCTTTTTGGCGGAGCCTCAT
>JBIRBD010000074.1:0-9395 GCA_044326465.1 Chthoniobacterales bacterium | reverse complement strand
TATCCATTAATGGGAGGGGAGTGTACAAATCTATTCCATCAAACCAAGGATGAAAGTGAGCAATATTATTTGAGTTATGTCCATTAGCCTCGCACTAACTCCCCATGGGCATTTGCGATTGCAAGTAACAGAAGAGGAAGATTCTTCTGTTTTAACACCTGCCGTTGTCCAGGATTTAAAGGCAGCCTTTGATGATTCCAGTGAGGCTGGGTTATTAGCTCTGGCGACGCGTTTCCTTACCACATCGCTTCCTGCCCAGATGCGCTGGTGGAGGGAGTTTGCTTGTGAATGTATTACAGCTCAATGTCATAACCTGTCTTCCTCTTCCTTAGAGGAAGCAGTGCCTCCGCCGCCGGCATCCGAGCTTGCCTTAAGAACAATGACGGCTCCACCGATGGTGGGGCTTGAGTATTTAGAGGCAGGGTGCTTAGAAGCTCTTTGGAAAAGACTTGCAGAGCGATTGGTCTCATTGATGTCCCATGCACCAGGAGGAGGAGAAGCGTGGCTAAGAGAACAAAATCCTTCATGGAAAAGCCTTGGACGTGTCACTTTTCATCTTGCAGAAAATAAACGCAATCAAGATCGTCCCTTTGCTTTTCTTGCAACTTACACACATCGTCTTGCACGAGATGCCACACCTCAATATTTGCCGCTCGGCAAAGCTCTTGTCGAATATGGAGCTGTAGAACATAGGGAGACACTCTTGAAGCTACTTTCTCCCATTCATGCGGCTGCAGAACGGAGTGACTTTATTCGCGAGTTGCTTGATTCTAAAAAAATCTTTCACCCTCAAGCTTGGAGCCCGACACAGGCTTATTCTTTTTTAAAAGATCTCCCTATTTTCGAAGAGGCTGGTCTTATCGTGCGTTCTCCTAACTGGTGGAAAAGCCGTCAAGCCTCGCGACCAAAAGTCAACGTTACTATTGGTAAAAATAAAGCTTCAGCAGCAGGTCTGGGTAGCATGCTCGATTTCGATGTTTCGCTCAGCCTCGGCGGAGAAATCCTTTCTGCAGCAGAAGTAAAACAAATTAAAGAGGCTAAGAGCGGATTGATGTTACTCAAAGGTCAGTGGGTTGAGGTCAATCATGAACGTCTGGAGGAGGCATTGGCACAATGGAAACAAGCGGAGGCTGCTGCTAAGGGGAATGGCGTTTCTTTCATTGAAGCGATGCGCTTGCTTGCAGGGATGAGTCCTAATACAGCCCTCGGTGGAAAAATCGATGATGATTTTGTTTCAGAGTGGTCGCATGTTGAGGCTGGAGAGAGGCTACGTGAGCAATTGGAAAAATTAGGTAATCCAGCACAGGCTACGGATTTTGATCCAGGAGAATTTTTGAAAGCCACCCTTCGTCCTTATCAGGAAGAGGGAATACGATGGCTCTGGGTGCTGCATAGCCTTGGCCTCGGCGCTTGTCTGGCTGATGATATGGGTCTTGGTAAGACGCTCCAAGTTATCGGGTTTCTTACGCATTTGAAAAAAGAAAAGCCGAATGGTTCACCGAGCCTGCTCATTGCCCCTGCTTCTTTGCTTGCCAACTGGCAGAATGAAATCGCACGGTTTGCTCCCCATTTGCGCGTGAGTTTTGCACATGCTTCTTTCACTTCTCAAGAAGATCTTTCTAAGGCTGCCTCTGATCCTGTGGCTGCTTTTACTGGTGTCGATTTAGTAGCGACTACTTATGGTATGGTGGCTAGGCAAGAGTGGCTTCGCAATGGCAACTGGCAACTTCTCATTCTCGATGAAGCGCAAGCGATTAAAAACCCTAGCACTCGTCAAACTCTTAGTGTCAAAGAGCTTCCGACAACACAGCGCATTGCCCTTACCGGTACTCCGGTCGAAAATCATCTTGGTGATCTTTGGTCGCTCTTTGATTTTATCAATCCTGGACTACTCGGTAACGCGACACATTTTTCTCGTTATACCAAAGGTCTTGATCCAGCAAAGCCTGATGCCTATGGACCGCTGCGCCGACTCATTAAGCCTTATATTTTACGCCGTCTTAAAACCGACAAGTCAATCATTGCCGATCTTCCTGACAAAACAGAAATTGATGCCTGGTGCCTCTTGTCACAGCGACAGGCGGCCCTCTATCAACAGTCGGTTAATGACTTAGCTAAGGCGTTAGAAGAGGTCAAAAAAAATCGCGATCAACACCAAGATATACAGCGACGTGGATTAGTACTCGCCTTTCTTATGCGCTTTAAACAGATTTGCAACCATCCTTCGCAGTTACTTTCCGACAAGGAATGGAAACCAGAGGATAGTGGAAAATTTTTACGCCTTGCATCACTTTGTGAAGAAATTGCTTCTCGTCAGGAAAAGGTGCTTATTTTCACGCAATTTAGAGAGATGACAAAACCTCTCTCAGAATATCTTGAAAAAGTTTTTGGACGCACGGGGCTTTTGCTGGATGGTAGTACGGCCGTTGCTAAGCGCCAAGAGATGGTGACTGACTTTCAACGCGAGAGCGGCCCCCCATTTTTTATTCTTTCCCTCAAGGCAGGAGGAACAGGCCTTAACCTTACAGAAGCTGCTCATGTCATTCATTTTGATCGCTGGTGGAATCCTGCCGTTGAAAATCAAGCCACCGATCGCGCCTTCCGTATCGGACAAAAACGAAACGTCCTTGTTCATAAATTTATTTGTCGCGGTACCGTGGAAGAACGCATAGCAGCTATGATTAACGATAAAAAAGGACTTGCTGATTCGCTCCTTGGCAGCGGTGCCGAAAAAATGCTTACTGAAATGAACAATGACGAATTGTTAAAATTTGTAGCTCTTGATTTAACGTCGATGCCTGGTGCCGCTGCTGCGGTATCATCTCAAATTTCCAGAAAAATTTGAGATGAGTTTAAGTTAAAAGTTTAAGTTTAAGCTTTGAGCGCATTGTGAATATTAACCCTTTAACTTCAACTTTTCACTTCATCTCCTGTTCGCATGCGGACAGGCTCCTGCCATGAGTCGTTATTTCAACTATCCGCCTTACATTCCTGTGGCCAAACGCCGTGAACAAGCAGAAAAAGTAGCTAAGAAAAAACTGAAAAAAGGGATGATTCTTGAGCCTATACACATTGAAGGGCGAAAGATTGCAACCACTTTTTGGGGCAAAGCATGGTGTGACCATCTTGAATCGTATAGTGATTTTGAAAACCGCCTCCCTCGGGGACGAAGCTATGTGAGAAACGGCTCTGTTATCGATCTTAAAATCAGCAAAGGCGAAATCCATGCGATGGTTGCTGGGAGCAGCGCTTATCATGCTCATATCCGTATTGACCCTGTTGCTCCTAAACGATGGGAAACACTTAAAAAAGAATGCTCTGGCAAAGTAGGGTCTCTTATTGAGCTACTTAGCGGCAAACTCTCTGAAGAGGTAATGAACGTGATGACGGATAAAAACAGCGGACTCTTTCCTTCGCCTAAAGAAATTCACCTCGACTGTTCTTGCCCTGACTGGGCAGAACTTTGCAAACATCTGGCGGCTCTCCTTTACGGTGTCGGAGCTCGCCTTGACACACGCCCTGAGCTTCTTTTCTTATTGCGCAGCGTTAATCATGAAGAGCTCATTGACCTCGCAAGTCTCGATGCAGCCATCAAAGAAGTATCTACGGCTGCTGATAACGAAGAACTTGGAGAAGGAGACCTTTCTGATATCTTTGGTATCAATCTTAGCCAGGAAGGAGAAACGTTTGCCACTGCGACCGTTCCTCCACCTGCTTCTTCTACGAAAAAGCCTCGCAAAAAATCTCCTAAAAAGAAGACCCCTGATAAAACCGGTAAAAAGAAACCACTTCCAAAAAAATCTTCTGCCAAAACAAAAAAATCGAAATAAGGAGAATGCTGAAAACACGCGCTTCCTCACCACTCACCACTCATTACTCATTACGCTGCTACGCAGCGTTAAGGCGCCTTATAATGAAGGCTAATTAAACGATAGGTTTTTTCTTGTTGTTCAGCCGAGTAGTAATAAAGGGCTAAAAGAGCATTGGCCTGATTCCATTGATAGCCACTGAGTGAAGTGATAATACCGCTGCTATCGATTTTAGAAGAATTTTTGATAAGGGGGGTACCTAGACCATATTTTGTGTCATACATTCTTCGAAAGGCTTCAAAAAAATCTTCGTAATTTTTTCCATCCCAGTTTTTGTTCCCATATTGATATTCAATTTCAACAAGGCTGTTTTTTCGAAAAACAAAAAGATTTTGTTGCAGAGCTGTTCCAATAACGCCATGGACAACGTAAATCATTTCTTCAAGTGATGGATTTTCTTCACGCTTGGTAATGGTCAAACCTCCTGAGCGAACAACATCTTCGAGTTTTTGAGGAGAATCACCCCAGCAAAAACCTAGTGGCACTTTGATCTCTTGGTGCTGGTGTGATGAAGAGGAATCCTCGGCACGAAGACTTGGAGCGGCAAGAAAGGAAAAAAAAATGAGCCAGAAAAAAAAGAGAAGCTTCATTATTCAAATCTATAGTGCAACGTGGCAATGATTATTGGCATTATTTTAAAACGCTGTTAGCTTTTTTTCTCCAACAAAATTTATATGGAAATTAGAAAAGTACTTACGACTGGTGTTGCAATGTTCGCTATGTTATTTGGCGCTGGCAATGTTGTTTTTCCACTCATGGTCGGCAGAGATACCGGGCATCAACTTCTTTTTGGACTCGCTGGATTTATTATTACTGCGGTCTTTGTGCCTCTTATGGGATTATTTTCTACAATGTTGAGTCATGGTGATTATAAAGGTTTGCTCGCACCGCTTGGAAAAATTCCAACATTTTTTATTACCATCATCTGCATGATCCTTATTGGACCTTTTGCGATAACGCCCCGTTGCATCACTCTTTCTTACGCTGCCATTAAGGAACAATTGCCTTCCTTGAGCCTTGTTTCCTTCAGCATTCTTTGCGCCGTAATTATTTTCTTTTGCACCATCAAAAATAGTTTTGTCATGGATCTTTTAGGAAAATTTTTGGGACCACTAAAAATCATCTTATTAACGACAATCATCGCAAAAGGGCTTTTTGCCCCAGTCATGGCATTACCTATCGTAATGACAAAAACAGAGGCTTTTTCTAAAGGATTATTTTCCGGTTATGGAACATGCGATTTGCTCGCAACGATTTTTCTTTCGGGATTAATTTTGAGCGGACTTCGTCGAGGAATGGATTCTGAAAAACAGAAAGACCCGCGATATATTATCAAATGGGGTTTGCAAGCAATGATGATCGGTGGCGTTTTACTAGGCCTTGTCTATGCGGGGTTCTGTATTATCGCTGGATCGTTTGGACAGCAGCTGGCAACGCGTGACTCAGCAGATCTTTTTGCTTCATTAGCAGTTTTGGTATTGGGTGAAAAAGGAGGCTTGCTTGCTAATGCGACAATTGCAATTTCTTGCCTCACAACAGCAATTGCGTTGACCGCTGTTTTTGCAATGTATCTGCACAAAGATCTATCAGGAGGACGACTAAACTACCCAATAGCTTTGCTCATCACCATCCTCATTACCGCTTTTGTAACAACGTTTGGTTTTAGCGGCATTATGTCTGCGATTGGCCCTATTATTAAAATCATCTACCCGATTTTAATTATTTACACTTTGTTTAATATTGTCCGCAAACTCTGGAAAATAGAGCGTCATGAGCCGGTCTCATTAGTAATGGTACAAGAGAGCAGTGATTGGGAGGAATGATGCCGCAAAGCGGCAAGTTGAGAGGTTGAGTTGAGACTCAACTTTTTCTCAAGATGGTATCTTGAGAAAATAAAACATCATCATGTTGCGGATAATCGAGCGTGTAGTGCAGGCCGCGGCTTTCTTTGCGATGGATTGCCGATTGGACCATAAGGAATGCGGTCTCTGTAAGGTTGCGTAGCTCTAAAAGTTCGGCCGTGACTTTAAAATTCCAATAAAATTCCTGAATTTCGCAATGGAGATTTTTTAAGCGTGCTGCTGCACGTTGAAGGCGCTTGTCCGTGCGGACAATGCCCATGTAATCCCACATGAGGCGCCTGATTTCATCCCAGTTGTGGTAAATGACAACGAGCTCATCGACATTTTGTACATCTCCTGATTCCCATGGAGGAATAGTCAAAGAAAAACCTCTCTGAGTCCGGTGTTGTGCCGCTTTAGCTGCGGCACGGTGAGCCATGACAAGCGCTTCTAGAAGTGAATTGCTCGCAAGCCTGTTGGCACCATGAAGACCCGTGCAGGCTGTTTCGCCGATAGCATATAATCCTGGCAGTGATGTTTCTCCATTGAGATCCGTTAAAATACCGCCACATTGATAGTGTGCTGCAGGAACAACGGGAATAGGCTCCCGTGTCATATCAATTCCATACTGCAAGCATGTCTCGTAAATTTTTGGGAAACGCTCTCGGATAAAAGCTGCTGGCTGATGGCTAATATCAAGATAAACATAGGCCGCTCCCTGTTTTTTCATTTCAGCATCAATGGCACGCGCGACAATATCGCGCGGTGCGAGCTCCAAGCGCGTATCATACTTTTGCATGAAGCGTTCTTTTTTTCCATTGAGTAAAAGAGCCCCTTCTCCACGCACAGCTTCACTAATGAGAAAAGATTTTGCCTTAGGATGAAAAAGGCACGTTGGATGAAATTGCATGAATTCCATATTTGCAATCTTGGCACCTGCCCGCCATGCCATCGCCACGCCATCACCAGTAGCAATATTTGGATTGGTCGTATAGAGATAGACTTTACCACAGCCGCCCGTCGCCAAGATGGTCACATCGGTTCTCAATGTTATCACTTCACCGCTCTCTTCGTTGAGCACATAGAGCCCAATACATTCTCCCTCATCCAGATCAGAAAAAGGTTGAGAAGTTAAAAGGTTGATTTTTTTTGTCGTGATCAAATCAACCGCCATATGATTTTCTAGGACGGTAATCTGCGGATGACGAGCAATCTCCTCGAGCAATGTTTTTTCAATTTCAAACCCAGTAACATCACGTGCATGAAGAATACGCCTCTTGGAGTGACCCCCTTCGCGTCCTAAATCGAGTTCCTGTTTTCCTTGATCGTCGGTACGCTCATCAAAATGCATTCCTAGCGCTATCAACTCAGCGACATGTTTTGGTCCTTCTGTAAGGATCGTCCGTACAGCATCTTCATGACAAAGACCATCACCTGCAATGAGCGTGTCATGAACGTGAGACTCAATAGAATCTTCATCGCTTGTTACGCAAGCAATACCACCTTGTGCCCATGCGGTATTAGAATCGGCTTTTGATTTTTTGGTAATCACTGCCACAGAGCCTTTTTCTGCGGCTTTCAGAGCAAAGGTCAACCCGGCAATGCCACTTCCAACAACGACGTAATTAAAATACATCATATTACGGAACAAGGCTTACATTATCAATTAAACGCGTTTTGCCAAGAAATAGCGCAACGAGGAGTCGGGCCTTGGTCTTGCCTGGAATGATCTTAGTGAGCGGGTCTAGCGTGTCGCTCTCCACAATAGAAAGGTAATCAATTGTTATATTTGGAATAGCGAGTAATGCACGCCGTGTGATTTCTAGTAGTTCAGTAATATCTTTTTTTCCTTGGCGGGCAAGCTTTACAGTAGCCATGAGGCTTTTATAAATAAGAGGAGCTACGGCACGTTCTTCAGGCTGAAGATAAAGATTGCGCGAGCTAAGTGCTAAGCCATCGCTTTCACGAACGGTGGGATGACCTATCACGCGAACCGCATAATTAAGATCACGAACAAGGCGTCGGACAAGCGTTAGCTGCTGCCAATCTTTTTCTCCGAAAATAACGATATCAGGGGTAGCGATATTGAAAATTTTTGTGATGACGGTCATCGCGCCAGAAAAATGTCCCGGTCGGGAGGTACCACATAGTCCGTAAGAGAGTTGAGTCTCTTCAACCATGATGGAATGGTCCATGGCATACATGTCTTCGACTGAGGGATTAAAAACAACATCTGCTTTTGCGCGTCGACAAATTGCTAGATCAGCCATTAACGGCCTCGGATAATTGCTCAGATCTTCATTTGCACCAAATTGTTTGGGATTAACAAAAATAGTAACAGCAACGGTTCCGTGTTCGCCTGTCAATTTTCGTGCCTTTTGGATCAAAGCTGCATGGCCTTCATGCAAGGCTCCCATCGTTGGGACAAGCACCAGCGGTCTTGGAGCAGATTGGCAAAATTTTCTAACAGCAGCAATTTTTGAAAAGCGCTTCACAATATTAAACTAGGGCGCGTCATCAATTAAAACTCACACGCAAGTGGTATAGGCCCTAATAACCAATCGTTTTTTTATTTTTTGGCTGGCTCCTCTGGTGTTGAAGAAACAGGCGCCGTAGGTGCTGGTATGACATTAGAATCGGCTGTTGGTGCTGCTGCCGGCGTTGCTTCTCTTTTAGCAGGCATCTTGGCATTTAGCAGTTGCTTCTGAACTTCTGTCTGGCCACTGGATTGCTTCACATAGGCAATAGAAATTAACAAGGTCAGCAGAAAAAAAAGTCCCCCGAGCCAGACGGTAAGGCGGCTCAAGACATTCGTTGTCTGTGTTCCAAAAAGATTATCCGTCATGCTGCTTCCAAAAGCAGCGCCGAGGCCCTCACTCTTGGGCCGTTGCATAAGCACAACGATAACAAGCAAGAAACAAGTGATGATGAGTAACGTAATTAAAAAAGGGATCAAAAACCACATAGGCGTAGACTATCGCCGCATCGACTGCTTTTTGTAAAGTCGTTTATGATTGATCTGCAAAGCAGGTCCATTGCATGATGAGGAGGTTCTCCATTAAAATTAACGTGCCCGTTCAGCAGGGTGGAGAACTCCTCAAGAAGGAGCAGCTCAATTGGATGAACGGGTATATTTTAACCTTAACCTTGATTCTCACGTGGAAATTAAAGAAATACGTACTCTCATCGATCTCATGAAGAAGAATGGCCTGGCCGTTTTCAAAATGGAGCAAGGTGATTTTAAAATATCATTAAAAACTCCTGAAGGAGCCACCGGTGGAACAACCTTTGTGCAAGCAGCTCAAGGAATGAGTGCGCCTTCTGCGACATATGCTCCTGCAGCGCCTGTTGCTGTTGACTCAGCGCCCACAGTCCCTCTAAGCGATTGCAAAGAAATTCTTTCACCGATGGTCGGAACTTTTTATAGCGCAGCCTCACCGGAGTCACCTGATTTTGTAACCGCTGGCCAACAAATTGAGCCAGAGACCATCGTCTGCATTATTGAAGCGATGAAAGTGATGAATGAAATCAAGGCGGAACTTTCTGGAAAAGTTGTTGAGGTTGTTGCCGAAAATGGCAAGCCTGTGCAATTTGGTCAAGTTCTCTTCCGCGTCCGCTAAGTATGATTAAAAAGATTCTTATCGCCAATCGTGGCGAAATTGCACTCCGCATCATTCGCGCTTGT
>JBIRBD010000005.1:0-33759 GCA_044326465.1 Chthoniobacterales bacterium | reverse complement strand
CATTACTCATTACTCATTACTCTTTACTCATTACCCATTACTCATTACCCATTACCCTTTACCCTTTACTCTTCACTCTTTACTTTTTTCATCTGCCCATGCGTCTCTTGCTTGTTGATGGTCATTACTATCTCTATCGCTCCTTCTTTGCAATTCGTGGATTAGCCAACTCGCAAGGAGAACCCACGAATGCGATTTATGGCTTCACAAAAGCGCTTCGAAAAATGTTAATTGATCTGAAGCCTGATCTCGCCGTTGTCATTTGGGATGCCGGCTTACCCGAACGACGCACCGCACTCCAACCAGCCTATAAACAGCATCGCGACGAGATGCCTGACGACTTACAGCGGCAACAAGAACCACTCCAAAAACTTGTTCCGCTCATCGGTCTCAAGAATGTTTTCCTTCCTAATACCGAAGCTGATGACCTCATTGCCTCTTATATTGTGGCCGCACGAACAGAAGATATCGAATGTATCGTTGCAACCAATGACAAAGATATTTTACAGCTTGTCCGTGAAGGCGTTTCGATCTACTCCGTCGCTAAGGCTGATATCGAGAGTACCGATAAAAATTTTGCACTACTCGGAATTCCTGAAGTCACCAAAAAATGGGAGGTAGCTCCTGCTCAAATTGCTGATGTTTTAGCCCTCACTGGTGATGCCTCGGACAATATTCCAGGCGTTCCAGGCATTGGGAAAAAAACGGCTGCAAAATTAATTCAACGCTATGGATCAATCGACGCGCTGCTTTCAGCGACTGATTTGGAGCCAAAGATGCGGAGTAAAATTGATGCTTCGCGCGCGCAGATCGAACAAAATTTGATCATGGTCGCTCTTGACCTTGATCTTCCACTCCCGGAGCCTGTCGAAGCATTAGAAATTTCTCCTAACTATCCAGCTTTAATCACTGCTTTAAAAGAGTTTGAGTTCAAAACACTCACTACAGAAATTGAACAGGAGGCGAAACGCTGGGGAATTGCAACTTAGCGCTGCCAAGCAGCGCTGTAATGGGTGATGGGTAATGAGTATGAAACTTACCTAAAAACGTGAATGGAAATGAAAAATTTGACGCAATATAGTCGGAATGAAGCTGTTCGTTCTAAAGCCTCACTAACCGTGCAGGTTAGCCACGGCTTCATAACAACTAAGCTTCCGATCCAACTCCTTACGCCAACTTTCTCATTTTCATTCACGTTTTTAGGTTAATTTCTAAGCACTATTTTTGAGAAGAAATCACTAACGCATTATTTTCTTGAAGAGAGTTTTTAGAATCACAGAAAAAACAAAGAGATTATTTTCGAGAATTGTTCTGATTATAAAATATTCAGCACCCATTACCCATTACCCATTACTCATTACTATTTACTGCGCTGCTTGGCAGCGCTCTTCATCATGAAACGAAAAATTGTCCGTGAAATTGGCAAAACACAACGCCTTTCTATTTTAGAATTACTCAAGCGATCTACTGAAGGATTACCTGTAACAGCATTGGCCTCTGCTCTTACGATGAGCTATATGGGCGTTAAAGCCCATTGTCTCAGCCTCCATGCTAAAGGTTATTTAGAAACTTGGCGCCAACCTGGAAATCGGGGTCGACCGCTGATGTTTTACCGACTGACAATGAAAGCCTATGAGCTTTTTTCGGAAGAGAACAATGATCTTGCTTTGTCGCTCCTTACGCAATCACGTCAGCTTTTTGGCGCAACAGCTCCACAAAAATTATTGATGATGCATTTTCGTGCACTGACGGCAAAACATCGCGGAGAGGTCAAAGGAACGACTCCTCGCGAGCGCGCCCGCTCCTTTGCAGCCCTGCGCGATAGCGAGGGAGCCCTCACTCAATTTGAAGAAGGCCCTCCATGGCGCATTATTGAAAGTCATAACTCGCTTCAACCATTACTTGCAACCCATCCAGAAATTGATGCCCTTGAATCCCAGATGATCAGTGAGGTTATTGGCATTCCGATCAAGCGCGAAGTGACCATAACCGCTGGCATCTATCGCGCGATCATCATGGAAAAGTGAAGGTTTAGAAAATTTGCTCTAGCAAATAGTTCTTCAACTCTGCAATCGGTAGACGCCTCTGCTGCATTGAATCACGTTCACGCAATGTCACCGTATCGGTAAGTGAGGCATCCGTTTCGCCGAGCGTCTCAAAATCAACAGTCACGCAGAAGGGCGTTCCAATTTCATCTTGGCGACGATAGCGACGACCGATAGCACCAGCCTCATCGTAAAAAACAGCCATGTGCGGACGTAATGCGTGCGCGATCGCCTTTGCTTTTTCAACAAGCGCAGGTTTATTTTTAAGCAGAGGAAAGATTCCAACTTTGATCGGCGCCATCCGTGGGTGAAAACGAAGTACCGTCCGCATCTCTTTTTTTCCTTTATCATCGACGACCTCTTGTTCCTCAAAAGCCTCGCAAAGCAATGCCAGGACCGTCCGATCAGCTCCAGCACTTGGTTCAATGACATGAGGCACAAATTTTTCTTTCCTCTCTTCATCAAAATAATCGAGGGGCTTTCCACTTTTTGTTATATGCTGAGTAAGATCATAATCGGTGCGATAAGCGACGCCTTCGAGTTCTTGGATACCAAAGGGAAATTCATATTCAAGGTCGTAGGTTTTGAGCGAATAAAAAGCCCGCTCGCCATCAGGAATATCTTTTACGTGAATTTTTGAACGAGGAATGCCGATTTCTTCGTAAAATTTGAGTCGCTCCTCAAGCCAGTAATCAAGGAGCTCCAATCCCTTGTTCGCATGACAGAAATATTCGATTTCCATCTGTTCAAATTCCCGCGAACGGAAAATAAAATTACGCGGATTGATTTCATTGCGAAACGCTTTTCCAATTTGGGCAATACCGAAGGGAAGCTTTTGTCGTGAAGTTTCTAAGATATTTCGAAATTGTACAAAAATCGCCTGCGCTGTTTCGGGGCGGAGATACGTTTTATTTGTCTCCTCTGCCATCGGCCCCACATGCGTACTAAACATTAAATTAAAATCACGCGGCTCCGTTTTCTCGCCATCACATGTTGCGACCATTTTGCTTGGCTTCATTGGACAGGCGACTGAATCGAGCTGATCCGCACGGAAGCGCCCTTTGCAGGTTTTGCAATCGACCATGGGGTCGGAAAAAGTATTCTCATGCCCACTTGCCTGCCAGACTGCCCGGTTCATTAAAATCGCACCATCCATACCGACAACATCATCACGCTCACGCACCATGCGACGCCACCAAAAATCTTTCAGGTTGCGCTTGAGCTCCACTCCGATAGGACCGTAATCCCAAACACCATTGAGTCCGCCATAAATTTCAGAAGATTGAAAAATAAAACCACGCCGCTTGCAAAGGCTGACGATTTTTTCCATGCGTGTTTCGTTCATAAAAATTTTATTGTTTAAATTGGTTTCTGCGTTGGGAAAGATACTGAGGCGTATAATATACACCATTCCAAAAATTACGAACTATGAACTACGAACCAGCTTCTTCGCAGAAGAAACTTCACTCTCACACCGCAGCGTTAACACCTCAGCAAGCAGAGAAGCTGCGCCAGCTCTTGCACGAGCGTGGATTTGTTTTTCAAAAAAAACCGTATACGATTTTTGCAGCAAGCAAGGATCGGCTTCAGGTAAGTGTTTATGAAAAAGGTCCCAAGATTTTACTGCAGGGACGTGGCATTGAAGATTTTATAACCTTTATTCTAGAACCAGAAATTCTTGGTCAAGCCAGGCTTGGCTATGAAGAACATTATGCTTCAGAGCAATTCACACCTCATTTTGGCGTCGATGAGAGTGGCAAGGGAGATCTTCTTGGCCCGCTCGTAATCGCTGGTGTTTATGTTGATGAAAGACTGGCTAAACATTTTCGCGATGCTGGCATTTGTGATAGCAAAAGTATTGGCACCGATAAGAAAATTCGTGAGCTAGCAGCCATTATTCGTAAATCACAAGCCCCTTCTGAGCTTATCGTCATTAGCCCACAAAAATATAATCAGCTTTACGCCAGCATTGGAAATCTCAACAGTCTCCTGGCGTGGGGACACGCGCGTGTATTGGAAAATCTTTGTGCACTCGTTCCGAGTTGTCCGCGTGCGCTTTCCGATAAATTTGCTAATGAACGGGTGCTGCAACGTGCACTCTTAGAGAAAGGGAAAAAACTTGAGCTCCATCAACGCACCAAAGCGGAATCTGATTATGCGGTGGCAGCAGCTTCCATTTTAGCACGAGAAGGATTTATTGATTGGCTCGATAAAGCTGGAACCCGTTTGGGAATTACCATGCCAAAGGGTGTCTCCAAAAAAGTAAAAGAGTCAGCCGTTGCACTTATTCAAAAACATGGGACAGAGATCATGCCTCAGGTTGCGAAGATGCATTTTAAGACAGCGGGAGAAGTGATCTGTTTAGCAGGATGCAGTGATCGGTAACAAATTTTCATTCACTCGTTCTCATTGCTCTTTTCCTTTTGCTCTTTTCCTTCTCGCCAAGTAGATGAGCAAAAAGTTGTCGGTGATTTTTATGGGAAAAGATTTTTATTTTCATTCACGTTTTTTTAACGTTGCATGCGATAATGTGGCTGCTAATTTTTGACGCCGGTCACTTAGCAGCATAGTGGTAATTCGCGTTTGATTTTTAAAATTTTATTACTACCAACGATCGACGCCTCAAAAAATAATTTACTCATCATTTTTAGATGAAATCACCTAAGCCATTGGTCATTACTGCAGGAAATAAAAAAGTAACACTAGGGGGAGCCGAACCGCTTTTTATTTTGGGGCCTTGTGTAATAGAAGGCCGTCAGCCGCTTTTGCGCGCAGCAAAAAAAATCCATACGATTTGTGAGGAACTTGGCGCACAATTTATTTTAAAAGCTTCTTATGATAAAGCCAATCGAACTTCTGGCACCTCTTATCGTGGCATAGGGGTAGAGGAAGGATGCAGGCTGCTCGCCGAGGTGGGAGCAAGTATTGGCGTCCCTGTTACGACCGACATCCATAGTCCAGAAGAGGCTTCCATTGCAGCACCATTTATTGATGTGCTGCAAATTCCAGCATTTCTCTGCCGTCAGACTGATTTGATTGAGGCTGCTGCTAAGACGGGGCGTGTGGTGAATGTTAAAAAAGGACAATTTCTCGCACCATGGGATCTCAAGCCGATTGCAAAAAAACTGATTAACGCAGGTTGCGAAAAATTCTTTTTTACCGAACGGGGCACGACTTTCGGTTATAACAATCTCGTGGTGGACATGCGTTCACTCTATTGGATTAGGGAGGCTGGCTACCATGTGGTTTTTGATGCGACCCATTCTGTGCAACGACCAGGGGGGGGTGGTGATTGCACCACGGGCGATGGAATCCTTGCCCCTGTGCTCGCGCGGGCAGCGATGGCAGCAGGCGTGGATGGAATTTTTCTCGAGACGCATGAAAACCCTGCTAAAGCCCCTTCTGACGGCCCTAACCAAATTCCTCACAAAGATCTTCGCAAGGTTCTTCAATCGCTGCTGACCATTCATCATGCGCTGAAGTAATTAGAGTCTTATATACCATTCGCGTTTGATTTTTAGGTTTGTTACTTGTCCTTTTTATTTTTAGCTTCGTTGTCGGATCTTGCGTTATGCTTGCATAGCGCTTCGATCCTCCGTCTTGCTGAAAACAAAGAATCCATCGTAACAAACCTAAAACTCGCACGCGAATGGTATATTTTGTTTGATAAAAAAAATCTCTCCGGAGAGCGCTAGTTTCTCTGCGAACCACAAACCTCTTCTATGCCTCGCCTTTTTCTACTCAAACTCGATTGTCCTGATCGCATTGGCTTGCTCGCCTCACTGACAACGCTTATTGCTGAACACGAAGGAAATTTTGTCGATGTTCAACAATACACCGATTCGCTGAATAAAGTTTTTTTTGTGCGGCTTGCTTTTGAAATTCCAGCATCGCTAGAAATCGCAAGCTTAGAAAAAGCCCTCGAGTTTTTTTCTGCAAAAAACGAAGCTTCATGGACATTGCGGGATCAAACAACTCCTATAAGAACAGCTTTACTTGTAAGCCAAACCAATCATTGCCTAGCTGACCTCCTCTGGCGCTGGCGCTCGAAGGAACTCAACATCACTATCACCTGTGTCATTTCTAACCATGAAAATCTTCGCGCAGAAGTAGAACGTGAAGGTCTAGGTTTCATCTATCTCCCCATCCCAAAAGAAGAGCATGCCAAAGAAGCGGCTTTTCAAAATATGGCGATCATTCTCGATGAAAGTGGAACCGATCTTATTGTCATGTGTCGTTACATGCAGGTGCTACCAGCCTGGCTCTGCAATAAATATGCCCACCGTATTATCAACATTCACCACTCCTTGCTTCCCGCTTTTGCTGGAGCCGAACCTTATCAACAAGCCTACAATCGTGGAGTGAAGCTGATTGGAGCAACATGCCATTACGCAACAGAGGAACTTGATGCAGGACCGATTATCGATCAAGAAGTCATCCGCGTAGACCATTTTCATTCACCTGAAGATCTACGTCGCCTCGGCCGTGATTGCGAAAAACTTGCTCTTGCACGAGGCATTCGTTTTCATGTGGATGAACGCGTGCTTGTCCATGGAACACGCTCGATTGTTTTTGGGGACTGATAAATTAGGCTGAAGGCTAAAGAATGAAGACTAAAGGCTATAGGAAGAATTTTTCTGAATGCAAAATTTTTTCTTATAAACTAATCGAGTAAGTTATCTATCGGTTTCTTATTATTTTAAATTACCAATCATATTTTCTTCAGCCTATAGCCTCTAGTCTATAGCCTTTCATCCATGCCTCATTTAGCCGCTTGCAACCTTCGCCAAACCTACCATTTAGGAAAAGAAAAACTCGAGGTATTGCGCGGTATTGACCTTGAAGTTGCTCATGGTGAAGTTCTCTTTTTACGTGGAGCCTCCGGTGCTGGAAAATCGACGCTACTTTATACGCTGGCAGGACTCGAAAAGCCGGCAGCTGGTGATGTCATCTTTGAACAAAAAAAACTTTTTAACCTGCGCAGTAATCCGTTGGCAGACTTGCGCAATCGTCGGATGGGTTTTGTTTTTCAATCCTATTTTTTATTACCAGAACTCACGGCATTAGAAAACGTGATGCTCCCAGCCTTACTTGCCGATGAACCTCGCGAGGAAAAAGCACGCGAACTGTTGCAACGGGTCGGCCTCCGCCAGCGCCTAGAGCATCTACCGTCACAACTTAGCGGTGGTGAGCAACAACGTGTTGCCATTGCACGAGCCCTTATCAATAATCCAAGTATTCTTTTTGCTGATGAGCCGACCGGCAACCTTGATGCCACTACTGGCAGTAGCATTATTGATTTACTCCTCGGTCTCGCGCGCGAAGAGAAAAAAACATTCATCGCCGTCACGCACGATCCAGCATTAGCAGTGCGAGGAGATCGTGAATTACTCATTGTGGATGGAACAATAAAATCATGACTGAAAACACCGCTCCTTTTATCACTCGGGTACAAGTGATGTTTTTTGATACCGATTCCGCTGGAGTCGTGAATAATATTTCTTATCTCCGCTTCATCGAAACCGCTCGAACTCTTTTTGCTATCGAACTTGGTCTTCGTTGGCAAGAGATGCGAGAAGGCCCTGTTTTTCCGGTCGTTGTGCGTACTGAAATTGATTACCATCGACCTGCTTTTGTCGGCGATGAGCTTGAAATTCATAGTTCTCTGGGTGAAATAAGAGCAGCACGCTTTTGGTGTCATTTTAAAATTATTCGCCCTACTGATGGACTCCTACTTATTAGCTGCAAGCAGTCGCTAGCCTTTGTTAAAATACCCGAAGGAAAACCTCTTCGTCTACCAAGAGGCTTTCCAAGGCCTTTTGCACCGACGCCATAGATAACAAATAATAACGGCGAACTATTAAAAAAAATTTTGCTTATTTAATAAATACATCATAGGTTGCCGGGCACTTACCCAGAACTATGAATAAGAAATTCCCTGTTTTTATTTATTTGCTATTGCTGCTTACCTTACAGAATCTACCTGTAGCGAGCGCAACAACAGCACTAGCCTTTTTTCAAGGCCTGCAGCAGCCCCCTACTTCTTCCACGCAAGAAGTAGTCATTACAGCCGCAACCTATTGTTCTTTTCTTAATTCAGCAGCAGCAGCAATTGATGAGCATTATCTTTATAATGAAGCAATGGGTGAAGACCCTAATATCGCCTGTATCACTCGCACAGGGGGTCCTGGGCAATGGCATTATGAAGTAATCGCTGGACGAGAAGATATTCCGATCACTTATGTGAATTATTTGAATAAAACTTTTTATCGTGCTGCAGAAATAGAAGCTGGCTTATCATCCTTCCCCCTTCCCTCTTCCATCTCCGAAGTTGATCCTGAGATTTCCTGCAATGGCATTCCTTTTTCTGTAGGAGTCCCATTGAATTTTCTGACGCTTAATTTTAACAATGATCCGAGCGATCAAAGAAGCCTGAGCAGAAGTGAAAAAATAGCCGCTGGTGTTACTGCAACAGCAATTCTTCTTGCAGGAGGTTATAAAGCTTATGAATGCTTAAGGAATACTTCCGCTAGTGATTCTTCAATTGGATTACGCTCGAGTAGCAATGGCGACTTAGTAGCATCTCAATCCAGGAGGGAATTTCCCATGCCTACCAACCCAGAAACCGAAGAATGCCTCAGTCTCACCAGGAACGAAGTTCCGATTTTACCTAATGACTTCAACAATCAGGAAGCAAGGAGTACGGAGTCGGACCCTCCCTCTTCATTAACCCCAGGAATTTTAAAAACAGATTCTAACAATTTAACATTACGGATAAAGTCATTAAAGAATTTGGCGCCTGAAGAAAGAGAGAAAGCTCTCTGCGATAACTTTCGCACCATGGAATTACTTAAAAAAAAATATCCATCAGCCTATAAATTATCGTGGGAGAGCAAAGAGGACTGGGAGGCATGGCGTACCTGGGCTATAGATGACCATAATTCCAGTCATGATGTTACTCATAATTCTACTCATGATTGGCTCATCGCGGGCATAACGAGGAGATGGTTGGACGAGAAACATGAATCGTTTTTAGCTGAATGCTCTCTGCCCATTGAGCAAAGAAAAAATTCTCATCATAAATTACCTACTCATGATTACATAACTTTGTTTCATAAGTTTTATCGTGAGGATATGTCGCAAGATTCTCCAACCAACGAAGAGCAAGAAACCATTGAAAATTTATACGATAGTGATCTAAACGACTTCAAAAAAGCTCATGACAATCTTCAAACGTAATTGCTCATCTCCTTCTGGAGATAAGCAATAGTTATTGGTTCTCGGTTCTTGGTTTATAGTGAAGAAATGACTTTTTTCTTAGCTGCTAAAAAAGAAGCATTGCCCTAATAAGCTGATAAATTTGGATTTTTAAAAAATAAACCTTTCAAACAAAAATAACCAACAACCGACAACTTCTTGCTCCTCTTCTTCGCCAGAAGGAGATGAGCAATTACCTTCAAACTTTACTGCATTAACACGCAGCTAAAGAAAAGCAGCTCGCTATTTTTAACCCGTCAAATTCTTTATTTTCATTCACATTTTTAGGTTTAACTTTCCATGACTTCCAGCGAACTCCGTCGTTCTTTTCTCGATTTTTTTTCGAGCAAAGAGCACACCATCCTACCCTCCTCTAGCCTGCTTCCTGACTCACCCAACCTGCTCTTTACCAATGCAGGTATGAATCAGTTTGTTCCGATTTTTCTTGGAACAACCCCCTGCAGCTTCACTCCTGCGCGCGCGGCGGATGTGCAAAAATGCATTCGTGCCGGCGGCAAGCACAATGATTTAGAAGATGTCGGCCTCGACACCTATCATCATACTTTTTTTGAGATGCTCGGCAATTGGTCCTTTGGTGATTATTTTAAAAAAGAGGCTATTAATTGGGCTTGGGAACTGATGGTGGATCGTTGGAAATTTCCACCACAACGGCTTTACGCTACTGTTTATCAACCTGCAGAGGGTGACCCTGCGAGTTTTGACGGCGAGGCATACGATTTATGGGCGGCTCATTTTTTAAAAGCAGGCTTGGATCCTGCCGTGCATATCGTGCCAGGGAATCGCAAGGATAATTTTTGGATGATGGGTGAAACAGGACCGTGCGGCCCTTGTTCCGAGCTCCATGTTGATCTCACGCCCTATGGCGACACGAAAGGATTGCTCGTCAATAAGGGAACTGCTGAGTGCATCGAAATTTGGAATCTTGTTTTTATTCAATTCAATGCGCAGCCTGATGGAACCTTTGTCCCGCTACCATCATGCCACGTCGACACAGGCATGGGCTTTGAGCGTATCTGCTCCATCATTCAAGGGACGCGCAACTTTCAAGAGTTTGGAAACGTCATTATTTCCAACTATGAAACAGATCTTTTCCGTCCCATTTTTTCAGCATTAGAAAAAATGTGTGGCCACCGTTATGGCTCAACGCTCCCTCAACGCGAGGCTAATGGGACATTGGTTCCGATGAACGCTCAAGAAAAGATCGATGTCGCTTTTCGCGTGATCGCCGATCATTTGCGCACCCTGGGATTTGCCATCGCTGATGGAATTGAACCTGGTAATAGTGAACGCAACTATGTTCTTCGGCGTATTCTACGGCGGGCCGTGCGTTATGGTCGCACTCTTGGTTTTTCTCAGCCATTTTTTTATCAGCTTGTACCAACCCTTGTAAGTGTCATGGGGGATGCTTTTCCTGAAGTGCGCAAAAAGCAGGCTTTTATCAGTGACGTCTTACGCCGGGAAGAAGAAGCATTCCACAGAACACTCGACAAAGGCCTGGCCCTTTTTGAAAGCGAAGCCTCTTTACATAAGGAAATATCTGGAGCTATGGCTTTTCGCTTGTACGATGAACAAGGTTTTCCACTCGACTTAACCGAGCTCCTGGCGCGCGAGCGAGGCCTAAGCGTTGACCATGTTGGTTTTGAAAAATTAATGGAAGAGCAACGCGCACGCGCACGTGCGGCACAGAAAAAAACCATCATCGACATCTCTTCCATTACTACAAAAGAGGCAACCGACTTCGTTGGCTTTGATCAACAACAATGTGATGTTTGCGTAAGCGAAGTCGTGCAGGTGAAGAATAAAACAGCGCTCATTTTTAACCGCTCCGTTTGCTACGCTGAAATGGGAGGACAAGTTGGTGACACTGGCATGTTGCAAATTGGAAGTGTCCTCTGGAGGATCATGGGCACGCAAAAATATGGAAACATCTGGCTTCATTTTATTGATAATATACTACCGCCACTACCGAATGCACACGGAACTCTTTTAATCAATGCGCCTCGCAGAAGAGCCATCGAGCGGCATCATACCGCTACACACCTTTTACATTGGGCTCTTCACCAGATTGTAGGGGGTGATGTTTCCCAAAAAGGATCTTCTGTTACGGCAGAAAAATTGACCTTTGATTTTAATAGCACTCCCCTTACAAGCGAGCAGCTACGTGCCATCGAACATTTGGTCAATGAAGAAGTTTTAAAAAATTCCCCTGTCTCTTGGTTTGAACTTCCCTACGCAGAAGTTAAAGAGCATCCCGAGATCATGCAGTTTTTTGGCGATAAATATGGCGACGTTGTACGCGTGATACAAATTGGCGGCGAGGCAAAAGCATTAAACGGTTTTTCCATGGAACTTTGTGCTGGCACCCATGTCAGAGCCACCGGAGAGATTGGATTTTTTAAAATCGTAAGCGAAGGAGCCGTGGCGGCTGGCATCCGTCGCATTGAGGCTGTAGCAGGACTTGTAGCTTATGAACAGGGACGCGAAGAAACCTCTCTTATTCATCGCCTGGCAGAAAAGCTTCGCAGTCCACTTACTGAAGTTGAGGAAAAATTAGATGCGACTCTTTTGAAAAACAGATCCCTTGAAAAAGAACTCCAATTACTCCAGCAACAACTAGCCTCTGCCACAGCCGAAGAGCTTTTAAAAAAATCAACCCTCCTTGGCAGAACGCCAATAATTATTGAAACAATTCCAGAAGCTGATGCTTCGAAGCTTCAATGTATCGCTAGTATGCTGAAAGGAAAATTTGAAGGCGTTCTTTTATTAGCTGGACTAGAAAAAGAATCTGTCTCGCTCATGGCCGCCGTCAGCGAAAATTTCAAAAAACAACTCCCTGCTGGAAAACTGATTCAAGCTATTGCTCCACTTATTGATGGAAAAGGTGGCGGCAGCCCTGATGCCGCTCGCGGCGCTGGCCGCAATCTCAATGGCCTTACAGCCGCACTAGCAAAGGCTCGCGAGCTCGTATTAAACTCTACCCTGTAACCTGCATATTCTCCACGTTCCCAAGCCTCCATCTCGGCAGGCTCTGGAAGATTGCCTTCTGGTATGCAAAAAGAGACATTAGACTTCTTTCAAAGAAGTCTATTCACTCTTCACCAAAATGTGTTAAAAGAAGCTCCTCTAATGCCGCAATAAGATCAGCAGCATCTTTGCCTTCAGCAGTGATACGAAGAACAGAGCCTTTGCCAGCAGCCAACATCATCAACCCCATGATGCTTTTTCCATTCACTCGTTCTCCATCTTTTTCAACCCAGACATCAGCATGAAAGCGATTCGATGTTTTGACAAAAAGAGCTGATGGACGCGCATGGAGACCATTGCAGTTGGAAATAATGAGTTCTTTGGTAACGCAAAGAGGCGTTGTGGCAATTGCTTTAGAAGCGGGAGGTTTCATTGATAACAGAAAAGGGAAGATCGCAATTGCTCTTCTTTTTCGGCAGAAAGAGAGAAGCAATTACGGGAGATCTTAGCAGATCTCTTTTGTTTTCATAGCCTGGAGCAAACGATTATTAAATTCTTGAGCAGCATTATTTCCCATCGCCTTGAGCTTTTGATCCAAGGCTGCAACTTCGACTAAACGAGCCAGATCGCGACCTATGCGCACGGGAATAGTAATATGCGGAATTTCAATACCGAGAATATCCATGAATTCACGATCAATTCCGGTCCTCTCAATATCTTCAACGTCATTCCAATCCTTGAGTGTAACGATAAGATCCAAGCGTTTTTCAGAACGAACAGCGCCAATACCAAAAATAGCGGCAACATTGATGACTCCAATGCCGCGAACCTCCATGTGAAAACGAGTTAAATCACTGCTGGAACCCATGAGCTCACGTCCTTCAATATTTTTAAATCGCGTAATATCATCACTAACAAGGCTATACCCTCGTTCAATTAATCCCAAGACACATTCGCTTTTTCCAACGCCGCTTTTTCCTTTAATCAAAACACCAATACCCAGAATATCAACCATGCTGCCAAATTCTGAGGTAGTAGGAGCAAAAGCATCTTCGAGCGCGAGTGTCGCCGCATTAATAAATTGCATCGTGATCAGCGGCGTCCTAAAAATAGGCGTCTTTGTTTTGTTGGCAATTCTTAGCAATTCTGGTGGAACAGCTCGACCCCGCGCAACAATAAGCCCTGGTATTCTTCGAGCAAATAAATCTCTCAAACGAGTTTCGCATTCTGCCACAGAAAGACGCCTCAAATAGCTGAGCTCTGCAAATCCAATTACCTGCAAACGTTTGTAGGCAAAATAACGGAAAAAACCAGCAAGGGCCAATCCAGGTCGATTGATCGTTGGTTCCTTAATGACAAGATTTTCCCCTGACTCTTTGCTCATTAATTCCAAATCAAGACTTTTTCCATAGTTGGAAAAAAATCGAGCAACACTGAGTTGAGGAGGTGATTTTTTCGCCACAAATGTTACATCGAAAAAGACTCACCAAGGTAGAGTTTACGACTGATGGGATCGTGCAAAAGAAAATCTTTATCGCCCTGACTTTCAACGCGCCCTTCAAAAATCAAATAAGCACGATCGGTAATGGCAAGCGTTTCACGCACATTATGGTCGGTGATGATGATCGCCAAACCCATGTCACGAAGATCAGAAATGACTTGTTGAACGTCATAGACGGCGATGGGATCAACACCGCTGAATGGCTCATCGAGCATGAGAAGCGATGGATTTGTTACAAGCGAACGAGCAATAGTAAGCCGACGTTTTTCTCCACCGCTTAGCGTCAAAGCTTCGTTATCCGATAAGTGGTCAATCCCAAAGCGTGTCAGCAATTCTTCGCAACGATCTTTCT
Source organism: Chthoniobacterales bacterium (assembly GCA_044326465.1). Taxonomy (GTDB): domain Bacteria; phylum Verrucomicrobiota; class Verrucomicrobiia; order Chthoniobacterales; family UBA6821; genus CAIWMF01. Next base: position 19,619 of record JBIRBD010000005.1, on the reverse strand, counting down.
GGGCTTGTTTCGTCATCGCGGTTGTTTGCAAAACAGCCATGATATTTTGCTCTACTGTCATCTTGCGAAAAATAGATTCTTCTTGCGGCAAATATCCCATGCCAAGGCGCGCACGTTGATACATGGGCTGATGCGTAACATCGACATTATTAAAAAAAACCTTTCCACCATCTGGTCGCACCAGTCCAACAATCATGTAGAACGTCGTTGTCTTTCCTGCACCATTAGGTCCTAAAAGACCAACAATCTCACCAGGACGCACATGAATATCAACGCCATTAACAACTGAGCGACCATTGTAGATTTTGACTAATCCTTCGGTCTTAAGGATCATTTCTTCGTTGGAAATCATGAAAATAATGTAACTACCAAGGTAGTTACAAAGTTGAAATATTGAAATGTTGAAATGTTGAAGAGTTTTGGGAAAATTCTAATTAGTAAGACTTTTTTGAAAATAGAGTTATAGATTTTTCGTTTTAAAACAGAAAATTGTTTTAATTTTCTGCGTCTTATTAAACCTTTCAACCCTTCAACTTTTCAACGAAATTTACTCATTAGCTTCCCCCGTTTTATCCTGATCAATAATCATAACGCGACTTTGACCAATAGTGTGCGATGTCCCTTTGTTATTTAAAATCATTACCGTTTTTTCTTCCGTGGCAACTTGATAATTCATCCCTTGCTGCATCTGTGGCCAAATTTTCAAAGCGACATCCCCTGTTGCAGGCTCGTAAACAGCCTCTCCTGCTTTTCCAATGGACTTTACCGGAACTCCTTGCTCATTGATGTTTTCTTGCTCAACGATGACATTCCCTGTTGCGGTTACAAGTTTAAGACCTTGACGATTTTTATTTAACACAACCGTGAGCTTATCACAAAAAAGAGTAAACTGTGGATCGCGCACAACTACTTTTCCGACAAATTCGATAGTGTTGCTATTATCATCAAATCGAGCGCTCTCTTCAGCATCAATTAATGTTCGCGCACCTTTTGGTCGAGGGGTACTCCCCAAACTTAACTTCCAGGGATTAACTCCTTGATTGGCGCTTGTGCTTGAACTGCCGATTGTTTGAGCCTTAATAAAAGCTGTGCTGCAGATCATCAAGAGCAGAATAAAAACATGATTTCGCTTTTTATTTTTCATTTAATTCTACAGTTCTTGTGGCAATTCACCATTACGAACATCTGTGTGAACATGTCCTTTCATTGTGCCACAACGCTTGATGGTATCAAACTCTGCAGACTGCCCAACGATTTCAAAATCTTCTCGTTTGATCGTTGCTTGAGAATCAGCCGAAAGAATTTTTGTCGTGAGATCAAAAACTCCATGGGGCACAAATACTGTAATATCTTTGCCCTCTTTTTCAAAAAATTCGATTTTCAACTGATTCATTTCAACTTGGTGATCGTCAATTTTACGCGCTAGCTCTGTAAAAAATTTCATAGCGAGCCGCCCATCTACATCGTATTGAGGAATGGTAATTCCTTTCATTTCTTCTCCAACAGGCGCCGGTAAATCAATCGGCCGTGCACGGTCTTTGTCAGCAGTATTCTGACTCGAAGAACTTATCTCATTAGTTGCTATCGGCGCAGTAATACCAACGCTTGTCATGATAAAAAAAATGCAAACTGCTGCACTCAAGCAGAATAAAGATTTGAATTTTTTTAGATAGGAATAATTATTGATCTTAAAAACGGTGATGGGAGTTAAAAAATCAGCGTCAGGGATTGCTCTAAAAATGATTTTTAAAATGGCGAAGCATACCTGGAAGGTACGTGAGCTGGTTGAAAAATCATTTTGAGGCTGAGCATATTGCCCTAATTTATAACGAGCTATTGCCGTTTTTAGGCTTATATCAAGTTCCTTCCTTCGCGGAAATAACGTGGAAGAGCGAAGCACTATGCTAGATAACGGGAGCAATGAGAACGCCGCTAGAGAAAAATAAGGAGATGTAAGAAAAAACGGTATCTTCATTCGCTACGAGTATAGCATCACGAACTATGAACCTCCAACTACGAACTGCTTCTTTTTCCTCTTGCCCATTCCAAAAACCTATGGCATCTTCTCTGCTCCATGAAAGACGGCAAACATCCTGAATATAACGAAACAACCATTATCTGTGCCTGCGGTGCTGTTTACCAAACACGTTCCACACGCAGTAATCTTAGAATTGGTATTTGTGCCGCTTGCCATCCATTCTTCACTGGCGAGCAAAAATTCATTGATACCGCTGGTCGCGTTGAGAAATTTTCTCGCCGTTATGGCAGCGTTCATGCAACACGCGCTGTTAATACTGTGAGCGCAGCACGCGCTCAGGCTTCCAAGTTGAAGAAAAAGCGCTAAGTACTGGCGTTTTTGCGCCACGCTGTAATGAGTAAAGAGTAATGGGTAATGAGTAATTTTTCTCATTACCTTTATTTTCTGTTTTGCCCTTCCATTTTTAGTCATAAAAAAGATTGAACTTAGCCCGAAAATTTCATGCCACTTCTGCTGCAGCTTGCAGAAGCCTGATGGAGACTGCATAGCGCTTTGCGACAAAATGGTATAAAATTTTCGGGCTAGGCACTCATTACCCATTACTCTTTACTCATTATTTTTTCCATGTCTGTCGATTTCACGTTTCTCATTAATCAACGTCGAGAGCGTTTTGCTATCTTAGAAGCAGCAGTTACTTCTCCTGATCTTTTTAACGATGCCAAAAAAGCTCGCGAGGTTCTGCGAGAACATGCTCGTATTAAAGAATTACTGACCACCGTGGATCAACTGGAATTGGCTCGCCGTCATCTCTCAGAGAATGAAGAACTCGCTCGCAGCGCTGATTTAGAAATGGCTGCAATGGCAACAACAGAAATAGCAGAGTTACAACAAAAAATCACAACGCTCGAGCAAGCACTTCATATTGGCCTTCTCCCACCACAGCCTGATGATGACCGAGATGCTATTGTTGAAATTCGAGCCGGCACGGGTGGATCAGAAGCAGGACTTTTTGCCGGTGATCTTTTCCGCATGTATACACGTTATGCGGAGATTCATGGCTTTAAATTAGAATTGATTGAAGCAAGTGCAGGAGAAATTGGTGGTTACAAAGAAGTTATTTTTCAACTCAGTGGCGAACAGGTCTTTCGCAAACTTCGTTATGAAAGCGGAGTTCATCGGGTACAGCGCGTACCAGCAACAGAGGCTCAAGGCCGCATTCATACATCTACAGCCACAGTAGCGGTTCTTCCAGAAGCCGATGAAGTCGACATTGTTTTGCGCCCGCAAGATCTTCGCATCGAAGTTTGTCGCTCTGGCGGACCTGGAGGACAAGGTGTTAATACCACTGATTCAGCCGTTCAGATCATGCACCTTCCCACCGGAAAAATTGTTCGCTGTCAAGATGGTCGCAGCCAACAAAAAAACAAAGAAAAGGCGCTTCAAATTTTACGCGCGCGACTCCTCGAGGAAAAACGAGCTGAAGAAGAACAGAAATATTCCGATCATCGCCGCAGTCAAATTGGAACAGGTGGTCGTGAAGAAAAAATTAGGACCTATAATTTTCCTCAAAATCGTCTCACTGATCATCGCATTGGCCTCACTCTTTACAATCTTGACCGCGTTATGGAAGGCGATCTTGATGGTCTGATCGCTGCGCTAGAAACAGCGGATATCGAACAACGCCTGAAAGAAGCCGCGCTTGCTTGATTTTTCATTCTTTCTTTGAAGAACGACGATCCTATTTCACTTCTTGATGCCTTGCAGAGGGGCACTGCTTTTTTAAAAAAGCAAAACATTGAACAAGCGCGCTTAAATATGGAGCATCTTCTCGCGCATGTACTTGGAATTCCTAGGCTTCAACTTTACATGGAATTTGAACGCCCATTGGGCGAAACTGAACGAGCTCCATTACGTGATTTAATCAGACTTCGTGGCCAAGGAACTCCATTACAACATCTCCTTGGAACAACAGAATTTTTTGGAAGAGTTTTTTACTGCGATCATCGGGCACTTATTCCAAGGCCTGAAACAGAGCAACTCGTCGAGCGCGCATTAACCTATAAAAATTGCGGGCAGATTCTGGATATTGGCACTGGCAGCGGCGTTATTGCCATTACACTAGCGCTTGAAAAGAACTCAGCCTCTGTTGATGCCATTGAACTTTCCGCTGATGCCTTAGCGCTGGCTCAAGAAAATGCAGCTCTCAATAATGTATCTAGTATCACCTGGCATCATGGTGATCTTTTTTCTGCGCTCAAGGAGGATGCAAAAGAAAAAAAGTTTGACCTTATTATCGCCAACTTACCTTACATTCCAACCGATGAAATCCTAACACTCTCACGCGAGGTGAAGCATGATCCTCTGATGGCCCTAGATGGTGGAGTTAATGGCTTAGATTTGATCAAACTTCTTATTGAACAAGCTCCGATGCACCTTAGAGAAGGAGGACATCTATTATTAGAAATTGGAAAAAATCAAGAAACTGAGATTATGAATTTTCTCCAACAAAATAATTTTAGCGACATTGTTGCACTTCCTGACTACCAAGGTGTTCTTCGATTCATCGAAGGCCGCAAGAGCTGCCGTTGAGAGGTTGAGGGGTTTGCAAAAATGACGCAAGGTCATGTTTTAAAAATTCGTCAACTTTGATAATTTCAATGACTTCTAATTGGCTTAAAAACAATCTTAAAAAATAAATTTCTCGTAAACTTAAAAGTTCTTCAAAACCCCTCAACATCTCGACATCTGAACCTTTCCCAATAGACAATGGACAAAATGCTTATACATGGTGGACGCGCTCTTCACGGAGATGTTCACATCAGCGGATCAAAAAATTCTGCACTTCCCATTTTAGCAGCAACACTTCTCACGCGTGATCGTTGCGTGATCGAGCGTGTACCTGACCTCAGCGATATTCATTATATGCTCACTATTCTGAGCAGCCTCGGATGTGAGGTGGAAAGAGCCAGTGGCACGGTTCAAGTACGAGCAGAAAATATCAAAACAGAAGCACCCTATGACATTGTGAGAAAAATGCGTGCTTCTGTCTGTATTCTTGGACCACTCCTGGGTCGCAAACATGCGGCAACCGTTTCTCTACCTGGAGGCTGTATCATTGGTGATCGCCCGATTGATCTGCATTTACGGGGCTTTGAGGCACTTGGTGCCACGGTACAAGTCAAAGGTGGCGACATTCACATCTTGGCGCCACACTTACAGGGAGCAACCATTAATCTACGTGGAAAATATGGCCCAACGGTTTTAGGAACAGGAAATATCATGATGGCTGCTGTTCTTGCGAAAGGAACAACGATCATCGAAGGCGCTGCAGAAGAGCCTGAAGTGATTGACCTTGCCGAAGTGCTCATCAAAATGGGAGCCACTATTCATGGCGCTGGCACTTCTCTTATCGTCATTGAAGGCGTTAAGGAGCTGCACGGCTTTCGTCATTCAGTGATCCCTGATCGTATTGAAGCAGCTACTTTCCTTGTTGCTGGAGCCATCGCAGGAAAAAAGATAACGCTACGTCGCGTCATTCCCAAACATCTTGAAACATTATTGAAGCTCCTTGCTCAAGTTGGCTTCGATATTGCTACAGAAAAGGAGAGTGTAACAATCTCTCATCATCCTCAAAAAATAAAAAAACCACTTATACTAGAAACCTTGCCTTATCCAGGTTTTGCAACCGATATGCAAGCACAACTCTGCGCTATGCTCTCTACCGTTCAAGGCGTGAGTAGCATCACCGAAAAAGTTTTTCCTCATCGTTTTATGCATGTTGCGGAGCTCAAACGAATGGGAGCTAATATTGAACTCGAGGGAGCAACAGCAACCATTATCGGTGTTGATCAACTCAGCGGTGCTCAGGTTATGGCAAGCGACTTACGCGCCTCAGCAGCACTTGTTCTTGCAGGACTCGCAGCCGATGGCATAACGGAAGTTCATCGTGTTTATCACATCGATCGTGGCTATGAAGCCATTGATCAAAAACTCAATAATCTCGGAGCAGATATTGAGCGGATGAAAGAGTAAAGGCTACAAGCACAGGCTACAGGCTAAAGGTTGTACCCGTTCAGCCAATGCCGTCAACTTAAAGAATTAAGTTAACGGTAAGGGGTACAGGTGACAGGTAAGTAAGCCTGCGGCAAAAAGAACAAAATTTATTCGGCGAATTTTGTCTTAAGTTGACGCCATTGCCCGTTCACATGAACAGGCACTCCCCTACTTTAGCGCCGTTAATATTGGAGTAGGATAAACACCCAAAATAAAAATAGCAGCGATGAGGAGTGTGATTAGGTACTTGGCTGTTGTAGAGACGATGATCTCTCTAGCACCTTCAGCAGCCTGCTGCCAATACATCGCGCGGATGACTTTTAAATAATAATAAAAACCAGCGACTACGGCTATCGTACCAATGATAACAAGGCCGTAGTGACCTTTTTGCAAAGCGACTTGGAAAACAAAAAACTTTCCAAAGAATCCTGCCGAGAGAGGAAGTCCTGCAAGCGAAAGTACCGCCACGACCATGGCACCTGCGAGAAATGGTGAGCGTTGATGCAATCCTTGAAAGCGATGAATTTCATCACCTCCTGATGCCTCAGCAACAATCATTAGAACAATGAAAGCCAGCGAGGACATTAGTAAATAAGAGACCAGATAGAACCCAATCGCAGGTCCTGCTAAAGCGGCTCCGATACTAGCGACCGCCATGAGAAGATAACCGCTGTGAGCAATGCTTGAGTAAGCCAGCAGGCGTTTCATGTTGGTTTGTGCAAGCGATGCAAGGTTCCCAAAAAGCAACGTCATGATGGAAAGAAGAGTTATCGCAACGAGAATTTTTTTTCCAATGATCGGAACGATGGAAAGTTGTTCGATAAAGCGTAGCAACACTACGAATCCTGCTGCCTTCGATGCAACCGAGAGAAAAGCAGTAATCGGTGTAGGTGCGCCTTGATAAACATCGGGTAGCCAGAATTGGAAAGGAAAGGCTGCAATTTTAAAACAGAGGGCTACAAGCACTAAGGCTACGCCAAAAAGCAACGGAGTTAGCGAACTAAGTGGGAGCGTGGAGATCGTTTCGCCGAGAGAGCTGATGCTTATCGTTCCGGTCACTCCAAAAATCCATGTAATCCCATAGATTAAAAATCCCGTCGCCAGCGCACTCAAAATTAAATATTTTGTTCCGGCTTCAAGACTGAGAGCATTTTTGCGCAAATAAGAAACAAGAATATAGAGCGTTATCGACATCAATTCTAAGGAGACAAAAAGCATGATGAAGTTGATCGCAGAGACAAGCCACATGAGGCTTGCGCAAGCAAAAATGGGCAAGATAAAAAATTCACCCACGCCTGCACCAGGCCGTTCGCCAGGGATGAAGCGTTCAATGACTGGAATAAAATCAACCGACATCAATAACGTGATTATTGTCATGACTAGCATGAAGCGTTTGAAAAAAATTGCGACGGAATCGATAGAATAAAAAGAAGCTGCTTCCGCGCTCTGGAGATGCATCGGTAAAAAAGTTAGCAAGAGAACAACGCCAAGTCCTGCCGCACCCGCAAAGGCCAAAAATTTCTTATTAAGATGAGAGGCAAAAGCTTCAACCATTAACAACGATAGGCCGATTAAGACAACAATGAGTTCAAGAAAAAGTGGATTCACGGAATAGCAGGTAAGTTAAAAGTTAAAATGTTTGTACCAACGTCTCAAAAAAAAATTTGTGTCCTTTCTGGTGAATTCTTTTTTGCTAAGCGAATGCTGTTGTTACCATCTTTAAAATCATCTGCGGATAGATGCCTGTCACAAGAAGCGCAATAATTAAAATAGCGATGGCTAAAAATTCAAATGGTGCAAGATCGGTGAGATCTTTCCAACGTTCTACCAGCGGGCCAAAGAAAGTGGCGCGGTAAGCCCGGAGCATATAGATTGCAGAAAGAACTACACCCCAGACAGCCGCAATTACTGCTATAATCAAAGCGAGCGAGCCTTGATCTAGAACCGCAGAGGCAGAGGCTCCAAAAAAGATAAGAATCTCTCCAGCAAAATTTGCAAAGCCAGGAAGACCGATCGAAGCCATTGTTGCAAAGCCAAATAGAAGAGACATGTTGGGCGCGATCTTCGCAAGGCCTCCTAACTCGCTATAATCAAGCGTCCCCGTCCGTCGACGAATGACTCCGCATAAGGCAAAGAGAGCTGCTACTGAAACTCCATGGCCAAACATTAAGAGCGCAGCGCCATTGAGGCTGATCATGTTCATTGAGGCAAGACCGAGAAAAATAGTTCCCATGTGCATCACACTGGAATAAGCAATTGTCCAATCCAGACGGCGTTGAGCAAGTGTCACATAACCGATGTAGAGAATATTAAGAATGAGTAAACTGATGAGCAATGTTGAGAATTGAGCCACCGCTTCAGGAAAAATTGGCAAGGCAAGACGAAGCAATCCATAGAGACCAAATTTTTTCAATACACCGGCATGCAACATTGCTGTTGGTGCAGGTGCGCTTGAATAAGTTGAAGGGGCCCATGAATGAAAAGGCACGAGCGAAACAAGTGTTCCAAAACCGATCAGCAAGGTGAGATAAATCCAAGAAGCAGGATGTGTCATTCCTGTTTGGCTCATCTCAGCTAGTGACCGCAAATCAAAACTCCGCAAGCCATGAGGGGCGCTCAGGTAGAGAGCTAAAATTCCGATGAGCACAACAAAGCTTCCTGCACCAAGATAAAGTGTCGCTTTCCAGGCAGCAGCCTGACGATCTCCTGACCCCCAAACTCCGATCATAATGAAAACAGGAATCAAAGCGACTTCATGAAACGCGTAGAGAAAGAAAGCATCAATGGAAGAAAAAGCACCAATGAGTCCGGCAGAAATAAATAAAAGACAGATGTAAAAAAGCGACGGGAAGCGTTCTGTTTTTGGAGAAACCAAAATTGAAGAAAAAGAAACAAGCGCTGCTAAAAGTAACATCGTCAGGCTCAGTCCATCAGCTCCGAGCGTAAAGTTCAAACCGAGCGCTGGTAGAATTGCGGTCTCTTGCAAATACTGCCAGCCAGCAACAACACGATCGTAATGAATAAAAAGAAACGTTGATAAAACAAGATTTAGTGCAGTTCCAAGCAGTGCTGTAAAGCGAGCGGGCGCGCCAACCATAATGAAAAGAATGGCTGTTAGGGGAATGAGGATGAGAAAAAGAAGTGGGCTCATTGCTTACTTAGGAGATAGGAGGTGCGAGATAGGAGCTGAATGGCTTTGCCATTCTGGAGATTGGAGATTGGAGATTGGAGATGCGAGTCGAGCGGCTGCAGCCGTTGAATAGAAGATAGAAATCTAATTTTAAAAAACATTTTGAAGGTTTTAGTAACTCATTGGCTCATTCTAAATAAATTTTTCTGACAAATAAAATAAAGGATCTTTTTAAAATTTAGCCTTCATGCAAAAGCTCTTATACCATCTTCTATCTCCTACTAGCGTAAGCGAAGTAGCAACGCAATCATCCCAATAACACCAGCGCCAAGAAAGAGTGCGTAAGCTTGCAGGTTTCCAACTTGTAAAAATCGTAGCGTAAATCCAAGTGACCAGAAAACGAGTGCTGTTCCCCGGACGCAAAACCCATCAATGATCCAACGATCAACGAAAGCAAGTGCACTAGCAAAACCACCCTGGAGATATTTCACACACCAAGCATAGAAGTCATCAATATAAAAACGATGGAGGAGCAGAGGAATCTTAATAGGATCTTTGCTTGCGTCCTGATAAATCACAACCGCAGCAAACGTCCCTAAAAAGAACAAGCCAATGAAGAGATATTCAACATAGACAGGTAACTCATGAGGGAGTGTCATAGTACCAAGTGGAGCGATAAATATTTTTTCAACCATCGGATAGCCGGCGAAGATTGCTGGGATTGAGAGAAGAAGGAGTGGCAAGGTCATGACCCATGGTGATTCTGAAGCTGTGCGTGCATGTTCCGAACGAGGCCTTCCCAAAAAAGCAACCATGCAGACACGCGTGATATAAAAGGCGGTAAGGGCCGCGGCCACAACAATTATCCAAAAAACAGGCTTACTTTGCTCAAAAGCAAATTTCATGATGAGATCTTTGCTGAAGCTACCGCTGAAAAAAGGGCAACCCGCAAGAGCCAGCATACCACAGAGAAAAGTAACAAAGGTAATGGGCATGCGCTTGCGAAGACCACCCATTTTCCAGATATCAAGTTCGTGATGCATGCTAACCATGACCGATCCTGCCGTTAAAAAGAGCAAGCATTTAAAAAAAGCATGCGTGAAAAGATGAAACATCGGCACCCCTGCGGAAGGAGTAATACCCACGGCTGTAACCATATAACCAAGTTGAGAAATGGTAGAGTAGGCCAAGACCCTCTTGAAATCATTCTGCTGTGTCGCCATCAAGGCTGCGGCAAGCGCTGTTAAAGCCCCAACCCACATGATCACGTGGCGTGCGTCAGGAGAAACAGCGATCATTGGAAAAATACGAGCTAGCATGTAAACACCAGCAGCTACCATCGTTGCCGCGTGAAGTAACGAAGAGACAGGCGTTGGACCTTCCATCGAATTTGGTAGCCAGACATGAAGAGGCAGCTGTGCCGATTTTCCAATCGTGCCGCAAAAAATTAAAATAAGAGAAGCTGCAAGCAATACAGGGTGGTCAATAAAAAGAGGGGTCGATTGATTAATCTTAGAAAATGAGAGCGAGCCTGTTGCCAGCCAGAGCAACAAGATGCCGAGCAAAAATCCAAAGTCACCAATGCGATTGACCATGAAAGCTTGATTCCCTGCATCAGCGGCGGCAGGTTTTTCAAAGAAATGCATGATGAGTAAATAGGAACTAAATCCGACTAACTCCCAGCTGATGAACATCATGATAAAATTATCGGCAAGAACAATGCCGAGCATCGAAAAAAGGAAAAAAGAGAGGCCTGCAAAAAAACGATAATAGCCTTCTTCTTTGCGCATGTAGCCGATCGAGTAGATGAAAACAAGGGTCGCAATTGTTGTTACTACAACCATCATCGTACGCGTCAAGGCATCAACGGATAAGGCAATGGGAATGGTTAGCGCTTCACCAAAATCGAGCCACTTCATTCCAGGCACAAGAACATCCATTCCGCGATAAAAAATCATCCAGCTTCCGATACAAGAGATTAGAGCTGCAAGAATGGAGAGCGTGGCAGCGGCAGGCTTATTACGACGTGTAATGCAAAGGATAGTAGCTGCAGCTGCCAGCGGCGCAAGATAGATGGTCCAAAGCAATGTTGAGAGGTTGAGATGTTGAGGGGTTAAGAGGTTTAAAATCATTGCTATTTGAGTAGTTAAAATTTCATCGCATCGAGATCTTCTACGTGTGTTGTTTTGCGTGCACGGAAGAGCGCTACAATGATGGCGAGGCCGACAGCAACTTCAGCAGCAGCCACAGTAATAATAAAAAAAACTAAAATTTGTGCATTATAGTTTTGATGGCCATTAATCAGTCCGTAGCGAGAAAAAGCAACCAGTGCAAGATTTGTTGCGCTCAGCATCATCTCGAGGCACATAAAAATAATGATAATATTACGACGAAGCATAACGCCTGCAAGCCCTAGTGAAAAAAGGAGACCCGAAGCAATGAGGTAATGAGAAAGAGTAGTCATTTGGAAAAGCTATTGAGGTGTTGAGGTGTTGAGGTGTTGAAGTGGGCCATCCCCTCACCTTCTCTTTTTATTTCAACGTTCGTCGGCTCAAAATGACCACGCCTACCGTGGCTACAAGCAAGAGTACACCGATAATTTGAAACGGAAGGTTGAAAAAACGAAAGAGCGTTATGCCGATCATTGTTACATCATTATAGGCTGGGCCGAGCAGGGGTGGCATTGTTTTTGAAAATTGAGGGCTTGAGGAAAGGGTTTCGATTAAAAGCTCTAGAAAGCAAGCGACAATTGCAAATCCTCCTAGTGTAGTTCCTAGCTTGAAACGGCGAGATTCTTCCGCTTTAAGATTCAGCAGCATAATGATGAAAAGAAAAAGCACCATAACAGCGCCAGCAGTGACGAGAATTTGAATAATCGCAATAAAAAAAGCATCGAGTGTGATAAACAATGCGGCCAAAGAGATAAAAGAACCAACGAGACACATGGCGCAAGAGACGGGACTTCGGAGAATAATTACGCCAAAGGCAAAGCCAATCATCAATGTTGAAAAAATCCAGAAGAGTGTAAGTTGCATGTTAAGGAAATTAGCGAGTAACGAGTGGCTGAAGAAAGTCATGCGTAATGGATAGTGAGTTTTTCATTATGCGAATCAACAATGTGTTATTGAATAAAAGATCGTGCACTTTTCTTAATAAATTTTTAGAGGCGGGTTAAAAATTTCTAAATGAGACATACTATTTGGTAATGAGTTTTAACCTAAAACCGTGAATGAAAATGAGAAAGTTGGCGTAAGGAGTTGGATTTGAATCTGATTGTTGTGAAGCCGCGGCTAACCTACACGGTTAGTGAGGCTTTAGAACGAACAGCTTCAGGCCGACTATATTGCGTCAAAATTTTTATTTTCATTCACGTTTTTAGGTTAAAGTTTGATTTGGCCTCATTACTCATTACCGATTACTTTCTCCCTCATTTTTTTTCGTTCCACTTAAAAACAAGGCCGGTCATAACACCGCCTAATTCATAAAGTCTTTCTTTATCGTGGACCATTTCTGCACGACTGAGTCCAGTGATAGAATAATCTTTGCGTAAGAAAATAGCTTGCTCAGGGCAGACTTCTTCGCACAAGCCACAATAAATACAACGGGCCATGTCGATGTCGAAGGTGCGTGGCTTTTTCTCAACCTTACGCCAACGATCTCCTTCTGGAATTTCCATTGGCACAATGGTGATTGCGCGGGGTGGACAAATGAATTCACAAAGCTGGCAAGAAACGCAGCGCTCACGACCATGTTCATCTTTGACAAGTGTTGGCGCCCCGCGATACCACTCTGGCAATTGATCATCCCATTTTTCTTCGGGATATTGCATGGTGATAATTCCTTTGCCAAAAAGCGATCGCTTGAAATGTTTCCATGTGATGGCAAGCCCAGCGACGATCACTGGCAAATAAAGCCGTTCGACGAGCGTCAGTTTTTTGCGATTTACAATGAGAGGCATAAAAATTCAGTCTTTATTTTACGTAAGTCAAAATGGCAGCCGTAAGAAAGATATTAGCAATGGCTAATTCAAAAAAGAAGTACCAACCAAGCTTCATGAGTTGGTCGTAGCGAAAACGAGGAATCGTCCAGCGCACCCAGATAAAGAAAAAAAGAATTGCGATAACTTTAGCAAAAAAAGTTCCAATGTTAACGAGTCCCCAAAACCAGCCATGCGAACCATCGGGGATAAATGGCAAACTCCAACCGCCAAGAAAAAGCGTTACGATGGTGCCGGCGCCAGCAATCATTGCTGTATACTCGCCGAGAAAAAAGAGGGCAAATCCCATCGAGGAATATTCGGTGTGATAGCCGCCAATGAGTTCTTGTTCCGCTTCCGGAAGGTCAAACGGGAGACGATTGGTTTCTGCGAACATCGAAATTAAAAAAACCACGAAGGAAATGCAAAGAGGGATCCAAAGCAAAAGTCGCTGTAGGGAGATGCCTGCAATAATTGCATGGAGAGCTTGTTGGGGATGAAGCAAAAGCGCAGGCGACATGCCAACAGGCCAGAAAGGTGCGATCATCCAGCCATGCTGCACTTGATAATTAACAATCGTATTGAGATTGAGTGATCCGACAATCATGAAGAGCGGAATGATTGAAAGCGCCAGGGAAAGCTCATACGAAATCATCTGCGACGAAGAACGGATACTGCCGAGAAAAGGATACTTCGAATTAGAGGCCCACCCTGCCAAAACAATTCCGTAAACAGAAATCGAGGAGACCGCTAAAATAAAAAGCATGCCAACGTTAATATTGGCAACGGTCATTGGAAGTCCGAATAGAGAACTTCCAAAGGGCAGTACTCCCATCACCAAAATGGGTGGGATCATGACGAGTTTTGGAGCGAGACGAAAATAAAAATAGTTGGCGCTCTTCGGGGTGAAATTCTCTTTAAGCAAAAGCTTTACGGCATCGGCAACAGGCTGTAACAACCCTTGCCAGCCCACGCGATTCGGACCAAGACGATCTTGAATCATCGCGCTCACACGACGTTCTGCATAAACCGTGTAAGAAACAAGAAATAGCACAATACCAAGCAAGATAGCTGACTTTAAGAATGTCGTCCAAAGCACAAAGCCTGCTGGCGTCATGAAAAAATCAAGCAGCGACTTAAGGCATGTCCAGGCCGCTGGCGAAAAGAAATTGCTAATAAAATTGGAAAGGCTATCCATGGAAAATTTGAGGCTTAAGACTAAAGACTATAGGGTATAAGCTGAAGGTCAAAAAGATTTCATTCTATCAATCGAATTGCGAGAAACATGCTGGACCTCACTGCTAAGATCATCTAGCTTACTTTCTTCAGAAGTATTTTGTTGAGATTCAGTAAGTTTTGTTTTTTTCCTTGCCTTAGCTTCTGCGATTGCCTTGATTGCAGCGTCACTCACCTTGCTCTCTTTTTCCTTTGCATCAGCTACTATTTTTTCATGATCAGCTGACTTCTTTATCACAGCAGCCTTTTCATCAGCATTCATAAAAAACTGAGATAACCATGATGGCTGAGGTGGGCGTGTTTTATCATCGGCTGCATAGCGCTCTACTCTAGCTTTCAAGGCTTTTTTAGTTTCAACACGAGCTGTCTGACGCACGGCATGATGCATGAGTTGTTCTTGTGTCATTTGAGCAGCTTGCGTTGTCGATCTAACAGAAGTTGCCTGATCAGCAATAGTCGTTAGAGCATGAATAATGGCTGCTCTATTAGAAATACTTTCGTTTTGTGCTAAGGAAGAATTCATCGTTTCAACAGTTGTGTGCAGTGCATCACTCTCTTGCTTAAGATCATCACTTTTTTGCTCAAAAGGAGTCAATGAACTGCTAACTTTTATATGAGTTTTCTTGGATTGATCGGCTACTTCTTGAGCAGCATCGGCAATTTCTGCACTCCATTTTTTTTCAGCAGCTAACGCAGCATCTCTCCATCGTTTTAAAATATTGGTATCCTCCCATTGTTTTTTTATATTCTTAGAATGAGATTTAGCATCGCTTGCTTCTTCCTCATATCGTGCAGCTTGTTTTTCAAAGCGTCCTCCATTTTCTAACATCAGAGTTTTATTTTCTTGAGCAATAAGAGCCGCTTCTGAAGAAAAACTGTTGGCATTTTCCTTAATTGTAGAGAGGTGCCGAATAACTGAATGTTCAATATCAGGGTGAAGGCTTAGATCATCAGTAGATGCCATATTCATCTTACTCATTATAACAGTAGCTTTTGCAATGATCTGATTCATCATCGCCTGAATATATTCAAACTGAGCGGTAGTCTTCTTATGAGCAGCCTCATTAACGATAGCCTCAGCCCTAGTAAGTTCTTCCTCAGCAAGTTGAAGAAGCTTTTGAAGTCTTTTAAGGCGCGCCTCTTTAATAGCAAGTATCGGATTGATTTTTTGAGCGGCAACTTCACCAGAGCTGCCTGAAGAAAGATCCTCTTGCTGGCTGAGATGATGACCTCTTACAACCGCATAAGAATGTGCAGCCCCTTGTTGCGTATAGGTGATCAAGTTATTCCAATAACCTTCAATCTCTTTCTCTTTGATAACGAGGGCGTTCGAGACAGGGAGATCTTTTTTACCATCTTCTAAAAGTAGATGCGAGATAACATCTCTGTTTTTGAAGTTTTTAATAGAATGAACGGCTTGCAGAAGATTTTTAGCCTGTTCTGTAAGCGAAGGTTCGGTAGCTTCAGAAGTTTTTACGCCCTTAGTAGCTTCGCTAACCTCTTTTTTAACTATTTGTTCTTCATTCTTAAGATGTTGAAACTTATCATCAGAATCGTGATTATTTTGTACAGCAGCTTCGTACTTGATATCATGCTGCTCAATTTTATCACAGGCCTCATCAAGCATCTTTTTGGCGAGATAAACCTCCATCTCTTCGGCGTGATTAAAAGCCTCTTCTAATTTCGTTCCAATTTTTTTGCTTGCTTGGCTCAATTTTTTGAGAGCCTCTTGGTAAATTATGGCATAGTGAGCTGCTTTTGCTTCGGCTTGTTCGAGCTCTTTTTTAGCAATGCTTTCATTTTCAAGAGCTTTTAGTTGAGTATGGTGAGCTTGCGTTCTGTTTTTATCAGCAATTTTGGCTGCAATATTAATTTGATCATACCAAGGCATCCAAGGCATAGCTTTGCTTTCTATTTTTTGAATCTCTTGCTCTAATGAAGATAGAATTTTCCTGCCATCTTGCTGATGAGTTCTTCTTACTTCGATTATTTTTTTATCTAATTCTTCCTTGTCAGTTCTTGCTTTGATTATTTTTTTATCTAATTCTTGCTTGTCAGTTCTTGCTTTGATTACTTCTTTATCTAATTCTTCGATTATTTCTTTATCTAATTCTTCACTGTTAACATCCGAATTTAGAATTGCTATCTTCCTTATCTGACCTATTTTTCTACTTAGTGCATCTTCCAGTTCATTGAGAGAATTCATTTCTGCATTTAGTGCATCTTCCAGTTCATTGGACGAATTCATTGCTTCATTTATTGAATCTTCCAGTTTATTTATTTCTCTGTTTAACTGATCTCGACATTGCCTTATTTGATCTAGCTGTTGGTTTATTTTTATTCTTTGCTCAGCCTCTTTCTCTCGCATAACTGTTGAAATAGCATCAACAGGTCTTTTGAAACTTTCACGAAGTGCCACAGCCCAAGCCTTATCAGAAGAAGAAAAATCGAGCCATGAACGATTTTCATTCCTAAGAGCAGCTTCTGCTTCAACGGCCCTAGCTGCCTCAAAAGAGAGCCAATCAGCGATAGCATGAGCTGAGGCAGCAACAGAGCTGCTGTTTTCAGCAAGGTGAGATGCTTTAGTTGCTTTTTTTCTAGCAGTGGTGACTTCAAGCGTAGCTTCATCAAAATCTGCTTGAGCCTTATCCGCAATCGCTTCTAAGCGCATCATCGCTTCTGGCCAAGTATTAACCCAAGTTTTCCAATCAGTAATAGCAATGGCTTGCGTTCGGTAAATAGCTCTTAGCGCTATGCGGTCAGTATCTTCGAGAACTCTAGTAGCCTCTGCCGCTTTTTCTTGAGCTTCTGCCACTATTTCAACAGCTTTTGTCCAATCTTGATAGGCATCATTCCAGGTCTCATTTGCAGCTTTAGCCCTATCAATAGCTTTAAATGTCTCTCTTCGAGTAGCATCATATTGAGCGATCACAGCATCTTGGAGTTGCTCAGCTTCCTTTTTTTCCGCATCTTTCTTTTTAACATCCTCAGCTTTATCATGAGCTATTGTTTGCATTATCTTCGAATGAGCTGTTATGGCTTCTTTCTTATCGTAAAGATCAAGATGCCTGCTGATCCAGCTCGACTCCGTAGATTCAGCCATGCGATCAGACTCAGCTACTCGTGCAGCCCAAGCATCTTCAAAAAAAATGTCGTTAGCTAACGCGGCTGCCTCCAACATGTCAGTATCCCAAGCAGCAAATTCAATCCTTCGTGCACGAAGTTCTTCCTCATGAGCGATCAGAGGAGTTTTTTTGGCGTTGATATCGGCTGTCGCAGCAGCTTTAGCAGCAGCCTGTACTGAATAATCCCAAGCTGCGTTATAAAGAGTTTGAGCAAGATGAACACCGCTCTCTGCAGCTGCAAAAACGGTACTAATCTTAGGATCCATATTAGATGATTGTACCCAGGTGTTTACTTTATCAAACCAAGCTTTTTTAGCTTCAAAATCAGCTTTTTTAGCTTTTGCAATTTCAGCAGCTATTGTTGATGCTTCTCGTGCAGCAATAGCCTCATCTTTTGCAAGTAAAGTAGCAGCCCAAGAAGAATCTGCATGATCCCAAGCAATAGTGGCATCAGAAAAATGAGTATTAGAAAAAATCTGTGATTCCTTCTCTGATATTCTAGGAACTTTAACAACAAGTTCAGCTTTTCTTTCACTACGACTTAATGAGGCCCATCGGTTAGCTTCCTCAGCTTGAGCCTTAAGATCTTCGGCTCTACGTTCCGCTGCTCTTTTTTTCTCTTTAGTTGTCTGCCTTTCTTTTGAATGGAGTAGCTTATTAATATTTTTATACTCAATAGAATCAGCTTCAGCTTGGGCTTCCTCAGCTTTATTCTTGGCTTCGCTAGCAGCTCTCTGAGCGCTGGCATTTCCAATTAGCTCATCGATTCTAGCGATGGTCGTTGCTCTAGCATTCCAAACTCGTTCTGTTTTTTCAGCTTCTTGAGCTACAGCTTCAAAAAGTTGATATAACTCTAAAATATTGCCAGGCTCATCAATCTCAAGGTTCTGGTTTCTTTCATACCATTGAGCTGCTACATTAGCTGCTCGTGAGGCTTCTTCTTTTGCCTGTTCAACGGTCATGGAGCTGATATCAGCAGTGGCTGCCTTCACCCTCTGCTCAAGCCAAAAACTTTTAGCCGCTTTGGCTTCTATTTTTTTATTGCTGTTTTTAACCTCTATGGGAGTTGAGGTCGTTGGGTCTGGCACGATAACAGCTGTTGATAGGGTGCCTGTTCTCCTGGCTCTCTCGGCATCAGCTGCAGCAATAATACGTTGAAGCCTTTCCCTGCTTAAACGCGAAGAAGATTCACTTATTAAATTGAGTGGACTTATCTCAGCTCCAACAAATGCTTGAGCCTCTTCAAGTGAATGTTCTGACTGAAGTGCTGTTATAAGTTGCGTGTGGATGTTTAAATTTTGAGCTCTATTTCTAGTTGTTTGAGGTCTGATAATCTCACTTTCTCCCTGACGTACAATACCAAGGCTTTCTGCTCTAGCATTAGCAGGATCGGCAAGAGCCTGACGAAAATCCCCAAGAGTGACGAAGGCTGCACCAAAGGCCAACAATCCGACAAGACTTACAGCTTCGCTCACTGAGGAGATAGAAGATGGGATAGGAGCCGTGACTAACGTTAGCGTTGGTAAAGAAGAAACGTTGATTGTAAAATCGCTAAAATTGGATTTCAGTAAGTCGTCTGCGCTTACAGCATCTTCCTCGAAGCTTTCTTGGAAGCAATCCGAATAATTTTTTTCATTGCAAGAGTTCACATAGGTAACCGGAAAATTTTCTCGTCGAGCGATCACTTCATAAGAATATTTCCCTGGACTCCCCAAACGTACAATACAGGCCGCGTTCGGATCAGACTCCATTTTTTCATCAAAGAGATGATTGGGGTCGCTTGCTGCGTTTTGATTTAAAAACGCGCAATACTGCGATGCCTTAACAGGGGCGTTGAAGTTAGAAGTGGAAGCAATAGAGAGCTTGCTAACAATAACAAGGCAGAGAAAAACAATTTTTCCGAGAGTTGGTTTTTTCATTCACATTCTTAGGTTGAACCTAAAAACGGTGATGGGAGTTAATAAATTGGCGTAAAGGCTTGGTCTAAAAATGATTTTTAAAACGGCGAAGCATACCTGGAAGGTACGTAAGCCGGTTGAAAAAACATTTTGAGGCTGAGCATATTGCGCTAATTTACAACGATCCATTGCCGTTTTTAGGTTAAATCGTTTTTAGAGAGTG
>JBIRBD010000120.1:0-6299 GCA_044326465.1 Chthoniobacterales bacterium | reverse complement strand
GAAAATATGGCAATTACCCAAGCTTTCAGAGCCGCGGTTGAACAAGAGCATCCAACAAGAGTTAACGATCTCCTTCCACTCGATAGTGGAATGATTCAGAATCCCCGTTATCTAAGCAGCGCTAGTCTTAAAAATATCTTAGGTAAAATCCAACCCGAAGAAAATGACTCTGATTCAGACTTAGAAGGAAACACAAGCCAAGAGAGCATGAACATGAGCAATCGATCCTCTGAAAGCTCAGAAAGAGGGGCGTCTCTTACTAATACTCCATTAGAGAATGCTCTTAAGCTTCTTCAGGCAAGAGAGAAAGAGTGGAACAGAGCTCATCCAGATAGAGTAAATAGAGAAGAAAAACCTCTTCTTGAAGACAATCATTCTTTGTCAAAAGTAGCAACGGTTTTTCAAGATTCAAAATATAATGCTTTTTTAGAACAAGTTATAAATAAAATTGAATTTGCAGCTAATCAGTACCTCGAAGCAGAAGCAGCCTACTCAGAAGGTGATGGGTCTACACTAGATTGGCACTTGAAGTCTATAGGTGCTGCACAATGTAGTGCTTCTCAATATATCATGGCAGCAGAGTCTCTTTCAAAAGCTGGAGAGAGTGATGCTCATGACCTTTTGGTTGGGACAGCGTGGAGAGGTGTTGCTGAAGCAAGAGAAAGTGCAGGAAGGTATTACTGGCAAGAAGCAGAGGCCTCCGTCTCACTGAATGGAGCTGAGTGGAATCGTTGGCGTAGATTTGCTTGGACGACTGAAAGGGATGCTGAAACATTAGAAAAAATTGCTGTTTCTTTGGAACAAGCAAGCAAGGCTTCTTCATTAGGACATGACTCTACTACGATTGATTTTTGGAAAAAAGCAATAGAGAGAGAAAAAGCTGCTGAGAATTATTATAAAGAAGCCTTTCAAGCACATACTAAGGGAAATGATTCAGCCTGGGTTCAGTATACTAATGCTGCCCATGAAGCTAAGAAGAGTGCCGAACAATTCAAAAACTTGGCTACTTATTCACAAGAGGCCATCGAGGCTGATGCTTTAAACCCAGGATCACCTATTGCCGTTGTTTTAAGAAAAGCTCTTAAAAAGATTACTTCTGCTGCAGAACTCTATTTTCAAGCCGAACAGGCTTATCTTGAAAATAATGAAGCAGCTAATAATCACTCAGAGAGCGCTTTTAAAAAAATAAATGAGGCTGACAAATATTTGAACCAAGCTAAAGAAATAAGAAAGGCTAATAAAATCAGCATTGCTACTATACCTTCACAAATTCATCCTGAGGATAACAAATCGAGAGTGATCTTTGAGGAAAAAGTGCAAAGTAAATCCTCTACCGATATTGATAATTTAAAGATTAGCGGAGAAGACTCAGAGGGTAGTTCTCAAGAGGAAAAAATTGACCCTACTACTTATTTAGAGCGAGTTTTAGAATATGCTAAATCTCTAGCGGCTCTGAGTAAGGATAAAACCGAAAGACAAAATCGCTTCCATTTGGCTGTAGAGCATTATCAGTCTGCTATTAATGATTTAGATCAAGAAAAAAATCATCAAACTGTCCAAAATCTAAAGCCTGCTGAACTCTCTGCTTCTGCTTCTCAACAATCTAGAAAAGCTGCGGATTACTTAACTACCTCTGCTGAAAAGTTATTGGGAGACCTACGACAGCCTGGAGTTGGACAACAGTCTGAAATCACTTTTTTCGAGGCTGCTGAGCACGCCATAAAAAGCGCGGCATCCTTTAGAGATGCTGCTTCCCATTGGATTAATATAAAAATCGCCAGCGAACGAGGCGATGACTTAGGAATTCAGCACCATCAACAACTCTTAGAAAATTCTGAAGCTGCAGCAGGTCTCTATGCTCGAGCTGCTGACTATCGCAAAAATAGACAACCTAACGAGGCAACTCTGCTCCAAGAAGCTGCAGAGGCCTGTGAGAAAAAGATCAAATACTATGCTGATCATTATGAAGCCGTTAATAAGGCTAAAGAGGAACAACTTAATCAAACAATTTCCTACAGATGGCATGAAATTGATGAAAAGTGCCAACTTGCTCTTACTCGTTGGAATCATGTTTTTGAATCCTATGCATCAATGAAGCAAGAAACGCTAGAGGAAGCTGATAACAGCAAGCGTATTGCCTCTGTTATTGAAGATCGTATTCAAGCAATAAGGAAGCGCATAGACTCTTTATCTTCTCCAAAAGCAGGGCCAAAAGTCATTTATTCTAAAGAAGGGGAAGGATCTCAACAGGGGAATAGAAGACGAATAACTATCATCAAAAAAGAGGCAATTAATCCTTACGTGAGACACGAAGAAGAATTCGATGCGGCTGGTAAAAAAGTCGGAGAGGCAGAGATGATTGCAGATCAATTGCTAGTAAGATTGAAGGATGACTTGCCTGAAACTCAAGGGAAATTTCTTGCAGACCTTAACCATCCAGAAGCATGGTTAGAAAAAATTTTATCGAGTGAACCATTATTTGTTCTCCATTTTCTTCCTAAGGGCTCTTCTATAACAGCCACAACGGCTGAGGAGATACTGAATATGATGACAATACTCTTAGAAAAGATAAAAACAAACAGATCAGCAGTGCATAGTGAGCCTAATTTTTTTTTTGATTCTCTAACTGAACCTAATGACCCTTATTATCCAGATCAATGGAATCTTAAGGATTTTTTTGGCATAACTCCTCCATCTAACTTATTTGATCAAAATAATCCTACTATCCTTCCACCAGTTCATTCTACTATCGTCGCCGTCATAGATTCGGGAATAAACCATAGGCACGAAGATCTTCAAGAGAATATGTGGAAAAGTGAAGAGAATGAATACGGAGAATATACTCGTGGCTTTAATGCATTAGGTGATGATGAACAATCTCAATCTGAAGTAGAAGATAATAAGGGTCATGGGACACTTGTCTCTGGGATTATTGGAGCGGTCTGTAATAATAACAAAGGGATTGCAGGGATTGCCGGAATGCCTGGCATTGTAAGATTAATGCCATGTCTATCCTCTAATCAAAATACTAAGGCAAATACTGAAAGCATCCTTAAATGCATTGAATTTGCTCGTGAAAAAGAAGCGAAGATTTTGAATTGTAGTTTTGGACAGAAGGCGCAAAGCTTCGACTTTCCGCAAGGATTTTCTTCTCAAAATATACAATTATTAAAGGATGCTTTATCCAATGAGGGAAAAGACAACCATGTTATTGTTGTTTGTGCTGCAGGAAATAAGGCTCAAAATAATGATCATCCTAATGAATGTGTCTATCCTGCTAGTTATTCACTTCCTAACCTAATAGCTGTTGCTGCAACTTCACAAAGAGGAACATTAGCCAAAAAATTCTCTAATTATGGCAAAAGAAGTGTTCACATAGCAGCTCCTGGCGTTCTTATTACATCAACAACAATTCCTCCTAGCTATCCACCATATACACGCATTGATAACGGAACTTCTTATGCAGCACCTCATGTAGCAGCTGCTCTAGCATTACTGAGGGCAAAGTTTCCTCACCTTGCAGATGATATTCCTGCTCTTATTGGTCGATTGCTAGCAACAACAGATCCTTTGGTAAAATTAGTAACGACTAATGGTGTTCACGATGTCGTCATCGATAATCAGAGTATTGCTACAGGACGACTCAATCTTAAGAATGCTCTAAGAAATGATTTGTTAGGAAAATTTGGATGTATCGATGACTTAGCCCCTTTATTTTCTGAGAAATATGATCTTTACGAAGAGGAGTCTCAGAAAGCTAGAAACGCTATAGAAATACGTAAAAAAGCAGACCAAGCAGCAATTATTGCTGAATTCGCTAAGGAGCATATTTTAGATATTAGTGCGCAGAAGAAACTACCATGGAAGCTCGTTTTTCAGAAAGCCCATGAAGCAAGAGAGGCATGGTGGCAAGCTGTAACAAATAACTGGATAAATTTAAATCTTGCTCGAAACAATCAAGAGAATGAGAAAATTAAACTTTGGTGGAAAGAAGAGCTTTGTAATGCAGAGACTGCCTATCAGAGGCAAATTGATCTAAAAAATCGATGTGTTTTTTATAAAGAATTTAGTCAACAGGTGGATGCTGCTATCCCACGTATTAATCAAGAGCTGAATGCTGCTATCTCGGCTAGTCAAGCGGCTTTTCGCTCCACTGCTACTAAGAAAAAAAAAGCATCCCTAGACGCTCTCCAACAATGGAAAAACTTGCGAACATACTGCTCTGGAGTTATCAACCAGCTCGATCAGAGATTGTCTGCTGTTCCTGCAACAAATCACCAGGATCAAACTTGGAGAGAGGCTCAACTTCAAAAAGTAAAAGATGTTCAAGAAACAGTTAATACCACACAAAAAATAGAGATTAAAAAGCTAAATGAAATAATAAAGAGGTTGTAATAATAACGGCCTTTATTTCGCTTGTGAAAACCGTTATTTCCAATTGCGAAATTCGGATTAATCTCCTCTTAACTATTCTTCTTCCATGAAAGCACTTCTCAACGCACTCCAAGAGGGTCGCCTCGTCGAACTTCCCGATAACGACAAAACCGACGCCTTAGAATTTCTCGCCGCTTTGATTGAGGCGATTCCTGAAGTTCAGGTTGAAGATCAGGTCACTGAAAAAGTCATCGCGCGTGAGGCATTACACAATACTGGCATTGGTAAAGGCTGGGCTTGTCCGCATGCAACGACACTGAGGGATGCGGAGCTTGTTTGTTCGGTCGGGTGGAGCCCTAATGGTATTGCCTATGGATCGCCTGATGATGAACCGGTGCGTCTCGTCGTGATGTATTTTGTTCCAGATCCTCAAAAAAATGCTTACCTCAAAGAAATTTCTTCGCTGGCAAAAGCCATTCATCAAACAGAGGCCTTACAAAAATTACAAAACCTCACCGAACTATCAGAAGTTCGACATACACTTTTAGATGCTATTAGTCATGCTATTGAGTCCGTTGGCCCCGAGGCCCGCGCGCGCATGATCCAACTTGAGGTGCGTCATGCAGCTTCAGAAACTCTACCTCCAGCCAGTGGTAACAAGTTAGCTGAATTAGCTCATCACCTCATTCCTATTTCATTGCTCCTCATTCCTGGTAACCGCGCAATTGTTCTTTCACAAGATCAACTCCTCGTCAAACAACTGGAAGCTTTTGAGGCATTATCCACAGACATAGCTACAAAAGGTTTTGCCGAGTGCCAAGGTATTAGCGTTGCTCTTCGCTCAACGGAACATTTTTCACCTAATCGCGTTCTTTACAATTGTTTGGCGGTGCGTACATCATAAGCAAACTATGGAATCTCTTCCTTCTACTAATCAGAATGATGTCTTAGCTCGCTATGAGACCTTTGCTAACGATTCTAAAAACCTCGGAAAAGAGGTCGTTGGCTTTGATGCTCATGGAGAAAATATTCTTGGAGAAACAAAAGATTTTTTTGGAAGTACTATGCTTTTTCTAACAGGGGGGCGTAAAAAAATTGTTGAGGATTTTGTCGCTGTCTTAAAAGAAAAATATCCAGAAGCACGCTTTGATGGAAAGAGGGCTCTGCGTTATGGATTGACTAATGACATGATCAAAGAGGCACTTCGAGAAGCAAAGATAGAAGCTTTGGTCAATCAGGCCATTACTGGAGAGAATAAGACATTAGCAGCAATAAAGGATATGCCTGATGATGAAATGAAGAAGTCTCTTCTGCTACCCGTTAGGTCTATTAATAGGACTTCAACTCTTGCGACAATTGACACCTCTGAAGAGAACGTCGAGGCGCTAGAAATAGCTAATACGAAAGTTACAACACTTCAAGATGCTATCGATGCAGTAGGAATAACTACTGATGACGCAATAGTAGAAGCTCATAACTCTAATCTGAAGACCTCGGAAGAGCTGGGTATTTTTAAAGCAGTTAAAAAAGCCAAAGATTTTGCTAGTGTTGTTGAAGAGCATCTTGCTGGTTTAGAAGAAAAGCCTAACGAGGAGAG
The DNA here is from genome assembly GCA_044326465.1 of Chthoniobacterales bacterium. Classification (GTDB taxonomy): domain Bacteria; phylum Verrucomicrobiota; class Verrucomicrobiia; order Chthoniobacterales; family UBA6821; genus CAIWMF01. Next base: position 328 of record JBIRBD010000120.1, on the reverse strand, counting down.
AGAGGAAGCAACTGTTAATAAAAATTTTTATTCTGATCGGACTAACGCAGTAATAGTTGCGAGCCATGATGAAGGTGAGAGTGATAATGAAAATCCTTCCTATCTACAAATCACTTCATTACAAGAACGTCACCATAACGCTCCTGTTGTTACAAAGAATGAGAAAGAGACTGATCTTACGAGCTGGATCACTCTTGATAAACAACCAGAGGAAGAGTCATTAGAAGTTACGCAAGAGATTAACCTAAAAACGGTGATGGGAGTTAATAAATTAGCGTAAGGGCTTGGTCTAAAAATGATTTTTAAAACGGCGAAGCATACCTGGAAG
>JBIRBD010000101.1:0-7376 GCA_044326465.1 Chthoniobacterales bacterium | reverse complement strand
AATTCTTTTTGTGTGCTTTGTGTAATCTTTGTGTTCTTTGTGGTGAATTCTTTTTTATAATGTTGGTAGTTACATAAAATTGTAACTTGTTGAATAACATACTCAATTGCATGGGGTTATTAATGAGTTACAAATTTATTTAATTTTTGTCGTGTACAGAGAAAAAAATTCTAAGTACTGAATGACCAAAGCAAAAATTCTGTAGACTGTAAACCTGTAACCTGAGCCCCTTACCGTTCTTGAACGGGTACTACTTTTTGAGCGTTGCCCGCATCAAAGCAAAAGCATCTTCAGCATCAGCCTCATCGAGTGGACGTGAGAGAATTTCTTCTATGCTCTCTTGTTCAACGCCTTCACCAGCGATCTCCAACAAGAAAGGACTCGGTTTGCAGGAGGTGACCGTCCCGAATTTTTTTCGCGTACGACAATGGGTGATGGTCAGATTTTTTCGCGCGCGTGTGATGCCGACGTAGCAAAGTCGGCGCTCCTCTTCAACCGTTCCTTCTTGTTTTGAGCGTTCATGCGGAAGTAGGCCATCTTCAAAGCCAACGAGATAGACTTGTGAAAATTCCAATCCCTTTGCGGCATGAAGAGTGATCAGCGTTACGGCATTTTGCTCCTCCTTTTCTTCTTCTTTTTCGCGCTGTAGCGACATGCTATCCAAAAATCCTTGCACTCCTTCGCGGCGGTTTTTTTGGCAATAGTCATTCATCCAATGTAGAAATTCTTTCGCATGGATCTCGCGTGCATCAGCCTCTTCACTTGTTTTGCAGCTTTTGCGAAGGTCTTCAAAATATTTATAGTCATCGAGAAGCTCACGCAACAAGGCAGCAGCGTCGCAGCCTGGTGTTTGTAAACGAATCCGGTAAGCACCCCAACTTTCTCCAAAACTACGAATAGCTTGTGAAGTTTTTGTAGAAAAATTCTCTCTTACTTCCACATCAAGAAAAAGGTCTAAGAGATTGCATTTTCTCTTCGCTGAAATCTCAAGGAGCAACTGTAGCGTTGTTTTTCCAATGCCGCGCGGTGGTGTTGTCAAAACACGGAGAAGAGCGTTGTCATCATCGGGATTAAGTAAGGCCGTTAAATAGGCCATGACATCGCGAATTTCACGCCGATCAAAAAAACTTTTTCCACCAATCACACGATAAGGAATTTGGCGTTCCCGTAAGGCTGTTTCAAAACGTCGCGCTTGCGCATTCATACGATATAAAATGGCGAAGTCATTCCAAGGCCTTGCCGTCTGGCTTTGCGGTCCAAAACTTATGATTTCATCAGCGATAAATTCTGCTTCTGTTTGATCGTCAAGGCTGCTTAGTACGCGCACAACTTCTCCATCGCCTTGACCACTCCAAAGATTTTTTCCTCGGCGACGGGTATTGTGTTTAATCAAACGATTCGCTGTTGAGAGAATGACATCGGTGCTCCGATAATTTTGTTCCAGCGTAATAATTTCTGGATTGGAAAAAAATCGTTCGAATTCGAGTAAGTTTGCACTCTCTGCTCCACGCCAGCCATAGATACTTTGATCATCATCACCGACCACACAGAGGTTCCTTGGCATGCCCACCAGATGGCTTATGAGCTCGAGTTGTAATCTGTTGGTATCTTGAAATTCATCGATTAAAATATAACGATATTGTTGCTGCCATAAGGCACGGGCCTCTTCATGGTCGGCAAGAATTTTGCGTGCATTCAACAGTAAATCGTCAAAATCCATCGCATTGAGGGAGCGGAGTTCATTTTGATAATTTGCAAAGAGACTGCCCAGGGCTGTTCCTGTCTCATTGGGCTGATCGATGCCCAAATTTTTTGCTTTGCTAATCAGGGTGCGAGCCAGTGAGGGATCAAGAGGATTTTGACGGTCATGAATGCGGGCTGCTAGTTTTTTAACTAATCCAATCTGATCAGCCTCGTCGAAGATGCTAAAGTTTTCCTTATACCCAAGTAACGCTGCATCACGTCGTAAGATTCGAACACAGAGAGAATGAAACGTGCAGAGCGTCATCGCACGTGCTTGTTCAGGGGTCAAAGCTGTTGCCACGCGCTCCCGCATTTCGCGCGCAGCTTTGTTTGTGAAGGTGACGGCTAACAGTGATTTTGGATCGACCCCTTGCGAAACGAGCCAGGCTATGCGGGCTGTTAAAACACGCGTTTTTCCTGTGCCAGCGCCTGCGATAATAAGCAAAACTCCTTCAGGATGTGTTGCTGCACGATATTGTTCCGGGTTGAGATCAAAAAGTCTCATGAGGCGTTAGAGCGAATTTTTTTGCTACTTCTTCTACAATAAGGGGATAAAGTTCATGTTCCGCTTCTTGAATACGCGCATGGAGTCTCTCCGCTGTGTCGCCAGGCAAAACAGGCACGCATAACTGGCCTAGAATTTTTCCACTATCAATGCCAGCATCGACATAGTGCACGGTACAGCCAGTCTCAGGAACATTTGCTTCCAGCGCTTGTCTCCATGCTTCTAAACCAGGAAAGGCTGGGAGCAGCGATGGGTGAATATTAATGATCTTTTCAGGGAAAGCGTTTAAGAGGGGCTCTTTAATTACCCGCATGAATCCTGCAAGCGCTATAAAATCTACTCTGGCAGCCTGCAACTCGAAAATAACCTCTTGTTCCGCCTTTTCGCAAAGTTTTGACTTGTAGGAACCTGGATCAATAAATTTTGCAGGAATGTTAAATTCTTTTGCTACACTTAAGATGCCAGCAGAAGGAACATCGGAAATGACGAGCACTGGTTCGTAGGTAAGGCTATTTTTACGCGCAGCTTCAACAAGTGCTCGAAAATTAGAACCTTTACCAGACCCTAGAATTCCTAAACGCAAGGGCTGGAGGGAGTAGTTAAGCTACTGCTAAAATAGAGTCTAGATGAGGCTCTACATTCACGCGACGGCCTGCACGATCAAAGCGAACCTTGCCATCGATGAGTGACCAAATTGTGTAATCGCGACCAAGACCAACATTGCGGCCTGGAATAAATTTTGTACCACGTTGGCGAATGATAATATTACCAGCTACGACGGTTTGATCACCAAATTTCTTAACACCGAGGCGTTTGCTTTGACTATCGCGTCCATTTTTGACGCTTCCTTGACCTTTCTTATGAGCCATAAAATAAAATTGGGTTAGAGGATAAAACCTGAGTGCTATTAATTTGTAGCAATCGAACTGATCTTGACCTTCGTTAACTGGCGGCGATGACCAACAGTACGATGGTAGCCTTTGCGACGACGGAATTTAAAAGCGATAACTTTTTCATCTTTCCATTGTTCGACAACTTCTGCTTGGACAGAAGCATTGCCAATGAGCGGGGCACCAAGAGTGACACTCTCGCCATCAACAATCATGAGGACATCGGAAAAGATGGTGGATTGACCAGCTTCAATATCGAGTTTTTCAACATCGAGAAAGTCTCCTTCGGAAACACGATATTGTTTACCACCGGTCTGAATAATTGCGTAAGACATAAAAATCTGAAGTTAACCTGAAATATTCAGGGGCCGGTAGGATCTCATAGAACAAGTAAGAGAGCAATAGAAATTTTTTCTAGATCGAAACTTCCGCGTGTTAGAAATTTTTCCCTCTTGCCCAATTAAAAACTTAGCGTATGATGCTCGTGCTCTAGCTCGGGTGGTGGAATGGCAGACACGTGCGTTTAAGGGGCGCATGCCGAAAGGCATGAGGGTTCGAGTCCCTCCCCGAGCAGGGCGTTCTCTAACGCCAATCTAGTATTTGTTACTATATCGTAAATATTTATCCCCTAAATTTTTGCAAGATGGCTTAACAGCCGTTCGCGATTGGCCGGTAGATGATCTAATGATCTGCTCAAGGAGTGAAAAGCTGGCATCGAAGGATCATAAATGCCGAGTATTTTGGCAAACTCTTTTTCAAAATGGTCAACGGCTTTTTGCGTCGGTTTCTGCTCTTGTAAAAAATAGAACGCTCGCCGCAATAGTCCAAAAATTTCTGGTACTGCATGCATTGACTCCGTCAAAAGATCGCAGAGTTCAGCAAAGTAAGAGGCACATAAAAGAGTTAAGTAGTTTGATGCCACTCTCGGTTGTAATGAAGGAGAAATAACTTCCTGCAAGAAATGAAGGTCATTTTTTTTGCTCAGTTTAAATCCAATTTCGGCAGTGCTAAAAAGTTCCAATCTTCCTGCAAAAGCACCGTTTGATTGGAGAGCTCCTCGTGCCGTTGTCTTGATTTTTCCATACTCCGTGGTAAACCAAACAATAATCAGGCTTGTTTCTGAAAGCCGATACCGACGAAGTAAGAGAGCTGTGGCTTGGTGCATTGTAATTGGTTGTTATAGGATATCTGCTAAATAACGGGCCTATCAAGAACCCTTCTGTCAAGGAACAAACAACAACTTTATTCCTCCTATCCTTCGTCAGAAGAAAATGAGTATCAAATTTTAGACTCTTTACCCAACGCTTATTACTTATTACTGTTTGCACCAGATGCACCGTATTCCCTCATCATTATTGCCTCGTCTTATGAGCACGATCACTCTCTGGATCATGATCGTCGCAACTGTTTTTTTTCAATCAGAAATTGGTTACTGGATTCTCATTGCCACAGCTGCACTGGGTTCCCTCTGGGAATATTTTTGGCTCTTACGGGTCGGCTGCGTACCGCGTCATTGGCATATTGGCTATGTTGCAGGGATAGCTCTGTTGCTAGGAAATTTTTGGTTTTTGCATTCTCCTCGCTTTGCTGCATCAATTGCAACAGGCGGTGGTGCTATCTTTGCTTTTGATGCTGCCATCTTGGCGATTACTGTCATCGTGCTTTTTTTACGGGAGTTTATTACTGCGGAACCAAAGCGTACCGCAGCGGAAGGAATTGCCTTCACTCTTTTTGGCATCATCTATATTCCATGGTTTTTTTCTTTTGTTGCAAAACTTCTCTACCTTACCCCGCTTGATTCTAAGGGCCTTCTGACCGGACCATACTATGTCATTTTTCTTTTGGTCGTGACAAAATTTACTGACGTTGGCGCGTTTGTTTGTGGAAGCCTTTTTGGGCGGCATCACTTTTTTCCAAATATCAGTCCTAAAAAAACATGGGAAGGGTGTGCTGGCGCTCTTGTTGTTTCTGTGTTGAGCGGATGGGGGATCTTTTTATTACTCAAGCAACATCTCTTATTGCTTCATCTCCACTCGGCGCTTCTGATTTCATTAATCCTTGGTGTAGCAGCCATTGCAGGTGATCTTGCAGAGTCGCTACTTAAGAGATCACTCCATACCAAAGATTCTAGCGATGCCCTGCCAGGTATTGGCGGCGGCCTCGACCTCATCGATAGCGTCTTATTCACCGCACCGCTTTTTTACTTTATCATGCAGCTGCTGTAATTGCTTTATATCATGCGCGTTTGATTTTTAGGGTTTTTATTATGCCTCTTAACACGCCAGCTTCTATTGACCACTCAATATCGTATTCTTCCCCAACAACGCCTCCTCGGCGCATTGTTCTTCTCGGAGCTACAGGTTCCATTGGTGAGAGTGTCGCACGTGTTGCGCGCGCGCTGCCCCAAGAAATGGAGATTGTCGGTCTTTCAGGAAATAATAACAGGACGCGACTTGTCGAGCTCACTGAGGAATTTTCTCCTATAGCTATTTGTACCAAAGAGGCCGCAGCCACCTCTTTTGTAGCGCAAAAGCTTGCTCATCTTAAGAAAAAGCCTGTCATTTTTGATGGTGAAGAAGGGTTGATCTCTCTTGCAACACTGCCTGAGGCCGAGCTTGTTATTATTGCCATCGTTGGTACTGCAGGACTACAACCTGCGCTTGCGGCGCTCGAAGCCAAGAAAAATCTAGCCGTAGCGAGTAAAGAGATTTTAGTCATGGCCGGCGAGCAAGTCATGGCAACTGCTGCGCGTAATAACGCACGCATCCTTCCCATTGATAGTGAGCACAGTGCCATTTTTCAATGCCTGGATAATCGCGATCCTTCTACGATTCGTCGCGTTATCATTACCTGTTCTGGTGGGCCTTTTCGAAAAACAGAAGAAGCTGACTTAGAACATATCACTCCTGAAATGGCACTACGTCATCCTACTTGGAACATGGGGCGTAAAATTACAATCGACTCGGCAACGCTCTTTAATAAAGGCTTGGAGATGATTGAAGCGCGCTGGCTTTTTAATTTGCCCATGGAAAAAATCGACGTTGTCATTCATCCCCAGAGTATTATTCATTCCATGGTAGAATTTGTGGATGGGTCTATCATTGCTCAACTCTGCCAAAACAACATGATGCTGCCAGCTCAATATGCTATCACCTATCCACGCCGTGTCGTCGGACCTTGTGATTACGTCGATTTGCCAAGCATTGGTACATTAAGTTTTGAAAAAACGCGCGATGATGTTTTCCCCGCGCTCAACTTAGCGCGCCGCGCAGGTATACGGGGCGGAACGATGCCTGCCGTCCTTAATGCCGCTAATGAGGCAGCTGTAGAGCTTTTTTTAGAAAGAAAAATAAAATTTCCTGAGATTTGGAAAAGTGTAGAGCATGCGATGAACAGTGTGCCCTTCATCGAACATCCAACACTTGATGAGCTTATTGTAGCTGATCATGCAGCACGAAAGGTTGTTGTTGAGAGGGCTTGAGTCTAACCCCAATACTGATTACTTTCGGGGCAGGGTTCGGATTTTAAATATTATCATAACATTCTATTAATGATTTTCTTGAGTATCTTTAGCCGGCTTATTGATTTGGCTTAAAAATACCCCCTTCATGAGAATGGTTAGCCCTCTCTTAGGAGTAGAGAAGGCTCCCAGAGTAAAATTAAAATAGTCAACAATCAATCCGGCTACTTGAAGTTGACATAGCTCATTTTATTAATATAATCACTTTATATATGGTACGTTACCTCGATCCAAAAAATGATTTAATCTTTAAAAAAATCTTTGGGGAGCATCCCAATTTGCTCAAGAGTTTTCTAAATGCCATTTTACCGCTACCAGAAGATTGCTTCATCGAAAGTCTTACTTATCTAAAATCAGAAAATGTTCCTGCACTCCCTTTTTTGAAAAGTTCCATTGTTGATGTCCGGTGTCTGGATAATCATGGGCGTCATTTCATTGTTGAAATGCAGCTGCAGTGGACGAAGGACTTCATTAAGAGGATGTTATTCAATACAGCCTCCACCTATGTTCGCCAGTTAGAAAAAGGGAAAAACTATGAGCATCTAAGCCCTGTCTACGGTTTGGCCTTCATTGATGCTAACTTCACCGAGGAAGCAAGCTGGTTTCATCATTATCGAATGACCAATGCTCATGACGGAGCAAGGAATTTAGATGACATTCAAATCGTCTTGATTGAACTTCCAAAATTCAAACCAACAAATATCCAGGACAAGAGATT
>JBIRBD010000216.1:0-1608 GCA_044326465.1 Chthoniobacterales bacterium | reverse complement strand
GCAAAGAGCAGCGGGTAAGTGATTAGCGCGATCAAGATAGAGTCAATAATGGAAGCGAATAAACGTATCCAGAAGCCAGCGTATTCGATGTTTTCAGGGGTTGGGTTGGTCATTTTTGTTCCTTTGGAGTGATTTGTAATTGAAGGTGACTTCAATTAGTTACTACTTTTCATTAAAGAGATTTAGTTCTAATCTAAAAACAATGTTTCACGCAGCATAGTAAGACAGTCCTCTGGGTGAAATCCAGGAGGATGACTGACATCAGAGTGATAACCTTCGGTGTCTTGACCAATTAACCTAAAAGCTTTAATTGACTCCGCAGGTGTAAAGCCTTTACATGTAGCTATGATTTTGCGATTTTTGTAAAATGCACCTTCTTGTCGAATCTTTTTTTGGCAAGTTTCTAATGGTCGAAGCCTAGCGACGTTTGTTTCATCAAAACCAAACCCCATAAATGCTATGCAGTCAGCATTCGCAAGCATTTTTCGAGCACATTCAAGTGTTTCATCATCATCTCTGCCTTCTGGTATTACTTTTATCGTATTCGCTGCGATTTTTACTTTGTCTTCTGATATTTCTCCCCCATAAGCAAGATAGTCTGCTTTCCCCGCAATCGGTGATCCAAGTGATCCATACACATGGATTACTTTTAATGTTTCGAGTTTTTCAGCAGCTTCAAGATCTGTCTTTCCGTACGATTCTTTTATTGAGACATGTAGGTATTTCTCTAAAGAGCGGTCATAGTTGAAGGTAACTATTGAAATGTCGGAAAAATCTAGGCTGCTCCATGATTCTGAAGCGAATTTGTTATAGAAATATCTATACCAATGGCTTTTGTGATCAACGTCAAGTAAATGTTGCTCATCTTCTATTTCCAGAAGTAGTGTTGCAATTGCCATTTTTCCGATCTCCGCATATTCAGATCTTCTAGCTAAAAAAGCATCAACTGAGAGCATTTGGGACCTTCTAAATGCACTTACAAATTGATGAAGCAGTGCATCCTTTGTGTACAGCCCAGCTTGAATTGCAAAGGGTTGACGTTCTTGAGTTGCCAGCTGAAATATTTTGGTTCGAAGTCCTGTACCTACAGGATAGCCAACTGAATTACTTGAACCCGCACCTAAGACTAGGGTAATTTTTTTAGTTTTTGATGACATAAAGTATGTTTCAGCGTTACTCGGGTAAATACGATTAAATGTCCTTAATAAGCATTCAGTCTACATCATCCAAAATCTTTTGCTCATGATCAAAACTGCTGAACCCACACCAGAAAAAAGGGGCAGAGTCCAATTTCGATGTGGCTTTGTTGCCCGCCGAATTGCAAATTGTCATGAATTGGAATCAGCCCCCATTTTCTTTGCCTCGGCTGGTAGAAGCTTCACTCGACCGCAAGCCATCAAAATTCCCCTTCGCTGCGAAGGGGGGCCCAACGGGCGGGGTAGCCCCTCTCCGTCCAGCAACTACCCCGTCGCTTCGCGCCAGCCCTTCAGATGAATGGGAATTTTGGCTGCTTGCAGTTGAGTGAAGCTTCTACCAGCCGAGGCGAAGAAAATGGGGTCGGATTCCAATTCAGGAAAACTAACAATTCGGCGGACAACTCAACCACAT
>JBIRBD010000046.1:0-12931 GCA_044326465.1 Chthoniobacterales bacterium | reverse complement strand
CGTATTGATTCCAAAAAGTTGCTTCCTCAGAACGACCTGCCTTAAAAGCCTCAGCTGCTTTGTCAATAAAATCACCTAGATTATAAGACTGGGCACGAACATTCTGTAAAGCGCTTGCAATATTTGCCCATTTGGCTGCTTCAATGTCATCATTACCTTGGGCGTAAGCATTGGCTGCTTGGAGGTAATGCTCTACAGCTTGCTGTTGCAACCTAGCGTATTGATTCCAAAAAGTTGCTTCCGCAGAACGACCTGCCTTAGAAGCCTCAGCTGCTTTGTCAATAAGATCAGCTACATCACCATAATACGCATACGTTGTAGCCGTTGCAACATTGTTCCATTTGGCTGCTTCAACTGCATTACCTTGAGCGTAAGCATTGGCTTCCTGGATGTGATACTCTGTAACTTGCGCTTTTAATCTAGCATGTTGAGTCAAAAAAGCTACTTTCTCAGAATTACCTTTCTTAAAAGCCTCAGCTGCTCTTTCAAGAAAAATAGCTACATAACCATCATCATCTTCAACACCACTCATTAAATTCCATTTAGCATCCTGAAGAGCGGTTGCCGTTTCATACCAGTGAAAGGCTTTTGCAGCTTCATACCACTTAGCAGTCTCAACTTCATCACCTGAAGCTTTTGCTTGAGCTGCATTTTGATTACAACGCACTTTATCTCTTCTTAATTGATCTAGTCTTTCGTCCATTGAAAATTTTTTAACTTTTTTAAGAGCGTCTCTGAACTTTTCCGCTACATCGTTATATGATGCAGCTTGTTCATAGTATCTCTTAGCACTCTCACTTCTTTGAGCTAAGTGCTCCTCGACGCTTTGTGAATACAGTTCTCCTGCTTGATGAAAAGCAGCTGTGACACTTTGATGTAATGAAATGAACTCAGGCTGATGTTCGCTCCGCAAGAAAATGAACTCAGGTTGATTTAATTTCAAAGCCTCTGCACTTTCTTCAAACCGTACCCCTGCCTCTTGAAAAGCCTTTGCAGCTGCTTCACGCAGTTCTTCGATGAAATCGCTGTCGCTAGGAAGTGGTCGCTGAAGCCTCATTTCTCCTGAGGCAATGAAGGATCGTTGAGCTGCGGCTTGAAAAGATTTTTGTTTCTCTTGTTTTTCTTTAGCTGTTTTTAAGGCCTGTTTTGCCTCATTCCATGTGAGCTCTGCTCCGGCAAGAGATTCTTCAGCAGGCTTGAGGTCTTCTTGTTTACTTGTTTGAAAAAGATAAAACTTGCTCTTAACTTGCTCCACTTGCTGACGTGCTAAAATTAATTGACGTTCTGTTTCTTGAACTTGGGCAACTTCGGGTAGTGCATCCTCAAATTCACTATGTGCGTAAATTTCATTTGCAGCCTCTACATCCTGATTATAAGTGGCTCGCTGCTCAGGTAACAAGTGATACCAATCATCCGGATCTCCTTCAAAATAACGCTCTGCGGCTAGATCACGCGCTCTTTTAAGTCTGCGTTCACCCTCTTCTTGATCGACTTTTAATTTTTCCTTGATGTAGTTCACGCGCTCGAGTTCGCCTTTAAAAATCTGCAGCGCTCTCCAATCTACTTCTGCTATCGGGCGCGCATGGGTAGACATTCCTTCTATCTCACGTTTAAAAATTTCAAAAGAACGCTCCACAAGTTTTTGCCAGCCTTGGCGAGCCACGAGTGAATTGGAACGAGCTCCTTCTAAGGCAGCCTGTTCCATTTTTTCTTGATAATGAAACAGCGCTTCCTCTGCTGACGTTGTTGTGAGCTCTTCATAAAAGCGATTGAGCGCTTCTCCTTTTTGTGCCAAGAGATTTCTTTGATATTCGTTAATGGCATAGCGTCTACTGCGTGATGGTTTTTCAATGCTAGAGGTGGTGCTTGGCTCATACTGATCCTCTGCCTCTTTTTTCACAACTTCACGGTTGCTCTGCACGATGGCCTTCAAGGCTTCTCGAGCTTTGATTTCATGAGCTGCCTCATCAGCCTCTTTTAATTTTGCTTTCGCAGCCTTGATAACTGCTGGATCAGCTCCTTCTAAAATGGCAATGCTAGGATGTTGTTCTGCGAGTTCATCCCAGAGAACCCATGCGTTTGTTACTTTTTCATTTGCCTCTTCAAGACTCATCGAGCTCATGGCAGGCTCTTCTGCCGCTTGTTGCAATGTTTCTGCTTGAGGAAGTGATAATGTTTGTAAGCTAAGTGCAAGCCTTTCGTCTTCTTTCTGAGCGGCTACTTTTAATTTTCCGAGAGCTTCTTCAGCCATCTTGGCCTGAGCAAAGGCTTCCCAACGTAGGCTCTCGTTGGCCATTTTTGCTTGAAGCAATGCAGCTCGCTCTGTTCGTTTTTCTTCTTTGCGATGATCGAGCAGCTCTTGATCTAAGGCTTGCCAGCTTTTCCAATCGATGCGATCTTTCTCAAAGTTACTTTCTATCTGTTCGGTTTTTTGACACACCAATCTTTGCCAATCAGCATAAGCCTCGTGAAGGCTTGCCTTCGCAAAATTTTGTTTTCGTTTAAACGACCCTACTGCTTGCGAAAAACCTGAAACCGTTGATGCTGTTTCTGTAGCTTCGGAAATGCTTGCGCTCTCATCATCCTCTTGTTGAATTTTTTCATCTCTTTTCGCTCGTCGCTGCGCCGTCATGATTTGCTGCACTTGTGTCCAAGCTTCCAACCGCTCTTTGTTATCTTCTCCAATAATTTCTATCATCTCAGGAACTCGATAATATCCATGTTCCTTTTTCTCTAAGGAATTTTTTTCTGCTGCACTCTCTGGAGTCAGTCTTGAAGACATCATTGAAGTCGACTCAGTGACAGCTTCTGATTCTTGTGTGAATTTTCGAGCTAATCGCTCTGCTGCAGAAGAATAAATCAAGGGAGGGGCAATCTTCTCTTGCTCTTTTTGTTCCGATGAAATGAGGAAATTCATTTTTTGCTCTTCAGGAAAAAAGCTCTTCCAGACTGCTTTCCAAGTTGAGAGCTCGATTTGTGTGCGCTCAATATTGCGCCTCATCGCTTCACGTAAAAATTTCTGTTGTTCTAAAAGTGGCCCAGCTCCGCTTTCTGTCTCGATGAGCTCTTGGTGAAGTTGAAAAAAATGTTCTTCATTTCGCTGATGCAGTGCCTCTGCTCTTCTAAGTTTATTATGATTGTTGGTGCTCTTGTTTTTTTTATAATCTTGTTGCGCTTGAAGTTTGATGCGCATCGTTTGCTCCATCGCCTCTTGTGCCTCTTGCTCTTGAGCTTTTAACGCAGCTATATTTTCCGCTGCTTGTCTGGCTTTTCGATGCAACTCTTTTTCTTGAGCTATCTCTTCTGGAAAATTTTTCTCTGCTTTGAAAGCATTGAGTTTTCCTTTTAAGAGGCGGGTTCCCTCTTGCCAAGCATCTGCCACAAGATCATTGATCCAACGAGAATCATCCATCCCATGTTCCATGAGGTGATGTTTCATTTCTTCTGCTCCTAAAAAATTTTTCCAGCTCTCCCAGACACTTGGATTGAGGCTGTTTGACGGTGGTTTGATCTGCTCAGCTAAATTTTTAATTGCTTGCTCGTGAGCTTTACGTACTTTTTTTTCGACAGCCGAAGCTGCTATATCTCGCCTGTGTGCCTCCTCTCTAACCTCTGCTTCTTGCTTGATAGCTCTCTCTTTTTCTTCTTCTATTGAATCAAATGCTTCTTGCGCCTTATTGAGATCTCCATTGACAGCATATTCATTGATTGCTTTAAGCACCTTCGCAAGCGTTTCAGCTGCAGTGCCTGCAGGCACGGGAAGTGGTATAAGGCTGCCAACTTTATCTAATACTGGCCCGGCTCTTTCTAATAAACGAGCTGCTATGCCTAATTTTGTCTCCTCTGGATTAATCTTGGCTCGTTCCTCTTCTGCTGCTTTTAAAAGTTGCTCAGCCGTTGCATACTCTCGCTTTCTAGAGTTTACAGCTCGCTCCCAGTTCATTTGGTCTCGCCACGCGCGCGACGCAACATTCCACTCACGATTCGCAGCGTCATACAAAAATTTTTGTTGCTCTCCAATAAAATGATAGAAAAAGTTTTTTATCACTCCCCTCTTCTCTTCGATGTGATCTAGCTGAGTAGACATCCCGTAAAGCTGCAGACTGCTCAGTGGCTCTCCGCTGGCTTCTTGATGTCCCATCGACAACAGAAGTTTTTCGGCAATTGTTGGTGAGTAATTTTTTTTGAGTAATTGCTCCAGCTTTGCTACCACCATCAAATGCGCAGTAACGCCTGGCTCATCACTTGGCTGAAGTTTTCCTTCTGGATTAATCATCCATTGTGACACTTCCGGATGAGCCACGGCTGCTGTTCGAAAATCGTGCAGGGTTAGGCTTGTCTCTACTTCTACAGGCTGATGTTCGAAAGTGCTTGTATGATCAACACCATCCTCCATTACATGTCCAACGCGACCGCCAAGTAATAGGCTGCCAATGCCAGCAGCAACACCTTCGATGATTTCAGCAACTTCAGAACCACTTGCTACGACCTCTGGCGCCATCATGCTTAAAGACGGAGCATCCGTTGTTTCAACGCTGAAGGCATTTCTATTCGACTTGAGCGAAGGATCAGTATTCACAGTCACTGCTAATGTAGAGTTTTTCCATGTGCAGTAATTAAGTGCAGTTTGCTCACTCACAAAAGTAATTGGGAAATTTTCTCGTCCAACGATCACTTCATAATGCCATCGCCCAGGCGCGCCCAGGCGCGCGATGCACGATGCAACAGGATCGAAAGCCATGTGTTCATCGTAAACTGGGTTAAGCTCCACGTTGTCGTGGATTTCTGCCGCGGGAATGGCGTCGGAGGGGGCGATGTGATTTAAAAAATTACAATATTCACTCGCTGTCACCTCATGCGTGCTCGCTGTCGCGAGCGCCTGCGCCCACACACGCGAGAGAAGAACGTTTGGCGCAAGCAGGCAAAGAAAAAGAATTTTTCTGAGGGTTGGTTTTTTCATAGGGAGGCTTTTTAGATTTCTAGAAGTAAAAATATGAGGGGTAAACTCCTCACGACGTTAGTCGCGGCTCACCCCATCAGCCTGCTTCTCTTTGCGCTTTCGCGAAAAGGAAGCAACACGATCAAGCGCCAAATAAATCACCGGCGTTGTGTAGAGGGTTAGAATTTGAGAAAAGAGCAACCCGCCAACAATGGTGATCCCGAGTGGACGACGAAGCTCTGAGCCTGTTCCCTGTTGCAATGCCAGGGGAATAGCTCCCAGTAAGGCTGCCATCGTAGTCATCATAATCGGGCGAAAACGTAAGATACAGGCTTGGTAGATGGCTTTTTCTGGCGACCATTTTTTCTCTCGTTGAGCTTCCAAGGCAAAGTCAATCATCATGATCGCGTTTTTTTTGACGATACCGATCAAGAGAATAATTCCTATCAGGGCAATAAGTGAAAAATCGACGTGAAAAACCATCAATGCAAGCAAGGCACCAAGACCGGCCGAAGGGAGTGTTGATAGAATCGTCAGCGGATGGATGTAACTTTCATAAAGCATCCCAAGCACAATGTAGATAACGATGAGGGCGGCTAACACAAGGTAGGGCTCATAGCTCAACGAAGATTTAAATTCTGCAACAGCACCATGAAAGCTTGTCCTTATCGAATCAGGAAGATTGAGCTCTTTTTGTGCACAATAAATTTTTTTGAGGGCCTCCCCCAACGAAGCACCTGGTACAAGATTAAAAGAAATCGTTGCTGCAGGAAATTGATCCTCATGCACAATCACAAGTGGTGCATTAACTTCCTTAATAGAGACAAATGAGGAAAGCGGAACCTGACTTCCGTTTTCAGAATTGATAAAAATATGATTCAACATATCGGGTGAAGAGCGAAAACGTTCATCAACTTCCATAACCACCCGAAATTGATTGAGGTCAGTAAAAATCGTCGAAATCGGGCGCTGTCCAAAACAATCATAGAGCGTATTATCAATAGCATCAGTCTGCACTCCTAAACGAGAAGCCTTAACGCGGTCGACATTAATGCTTACTTGCAACCCTCCTGCTTGTTGATCACTCGAAACATCGATGAGCCCAGGAATTCCGCTTAATTTTTCTTTAAGCCGCGGCACCCAGTAATTGAGCTCTTCTGCGTTGGCATCTTGAATTGTGTATTGATATTGCGTACGACTCAGGCGTGTATCAATTTGCAAATCTTGCACGGCTTGGAAAAACAGAGAAATACCAATAACATTGTTCACAGCCGCACGAAGACGCGTGATGACTTCTTGCGCTGTGGCTTTACGCGCAAAACCTGTATTCACAGTTGCTGAGGCTGATGAAGAGCAAGGAGCTGGCGGCGCACAGGAGCTGAGTGAACTCAACGTTCGTGATGCTCCGAGCACCGATACGACGAAGCTATTTATAGCTTCAGTAAACTGTAAAAATAGGTTTTCAGAGCGCGGTTTTAACACAATATAGAGCCGACCACTATTGAGCGTGGCATTAACGGTTCCTGCACCGACAAAAGAGGCCACATTTTTTACATCGGGATCGCTTTTAATTAACTCTGCAACACGTTGCTGTAACTCTACCATTTTAGAAAAAGAGACACTCTGTGCTGCCTCCGTAACCCCGAGAATCAGTCCAGTATCTTGTTCTGGCAAGAATCCCTTCGGCACAATAAGAGCCAGCCAAAATGTTAAAAAAAACGTTATTGCAAATGCAAGTAATGTCATTTTTTTATGATGCAAGACAAAGCGAAGCGTTCTGTCATAAAAACTGCTCATCGCTGCAAATCCTTTCTCCATTGCAATAGCGAACCTGCCATCAGGCATTTCATCATGCGCGCGTAAAAATTTTCCACACATCATCGGAGCCAGCGTGAGAGAGACGATAGCGGAAACAACCACCGCTGCACTCAACGTAATGGCAAATTCATGAAACAAACGTCCCACAACGCCTGTCATAAAAAGAAGTGGAATGAAAACAGCAATGAGTGAAATGCTCAACGAGATAACGGTAAAGCCAATTTGCTTTGACCCAACAAGAGCAGCTTTTAGTGGTGATTCTCCAGCTTCCAGATGTCGAAAAATATTTTCTAACATCACAATAGCATCATCAACCACAAAACCAGTAGAAACGGTCAGCGCCATCAATGTGAGATTATTTAAACTAAAACCGACAACGCTCATAATACCAAAAGTACCCACGAGTGAGAGGGGAAGCGCAATGCTTGGAATCACTGTTGCCCAGAGTTTTCTTAAGAAAAGAAAAATAACCAGCACCACAAGTAAGATGGTTAGAAGCAAGGTAAATTGGACATCTTCAACGGAGGCACGAATCCTTTCGGTGCGATCAATAAAAACTTTGACCTTCACTGATGGCGGCAATCCAGCAGTTAAATAAGGGAGCATTTTTTTAATACGATCCACCGTTTCAATAATATTAGCTCCCGGCTGACGCTGGATATCAAGGAGCACGGCAGGCTTCTTCCCTACCCACGCTGAGACTTGATTGTTTTCAACGCTCTCTTCAACAGTCGCGATATCTTGTAATCGCACAGGAGCTTCCCCTCGGTAAGCAACAATCATCGAGGCATAATCATTTGCTTTGAGCAATTGATCATTGGAACCGATGAGTACACTCTGTTTGCTTCCTTCAAAACTCCCCTTGGGTGCATTGATGTTGCCTTGATCAATCACAGAGCGAAGCGTTTCTGGGCTTAATCCAAGAGAGGCTAGTGCCGTTGGATTAAATTGGATCCGCACGGCAGGCTTTTGATTTCCTTCAATACTAACTAATCCAACACCGGTTACTTGACTTAATTTTTGCGCTAGTAACGTATCGACAAGATCGTTTACTTGACTCATCGGCAGTGATGCAGAAGTAACGGCCAACGTGAGAATAGGCGGGTCAGCTGGATTTACCTTACTGTAGATCGGTGGATCGGGAAGTGTTTTTGGCAAATAGCCAGAAGCTGCATTGATCGCCGCCTGGACATCTTGCGCAGCCACATCAATGTCTCGCCCAAGAATAAATTGCAAGGTGATCGTACTGACACCAAAGGAGCTTGTTGAATTCATGGAATCCAAGCCACTAATCATACCAAACTGCCGCTCAAGCGGTGTTGTGATAGCAGAGGTCATTACTTCGGGACTAGCCCCTGGATAACGCGTTACGACTTGAATCGTTGGAAAATCAACACCTGGCAAGGAGGCAACAGGAAGAAAATAATAACCGAGGCATCCCAGCAAAACCAAGCCCACCATCAAAAGTGACGTAGCCACCGGCCTACGAATAAATGGCTCGGAGATGTTCATGGCAGCGGCTACGCCGCAGTTGAGGAGTTGAGCGATTGAGAGGTTGAGAGCTTTAATGCGCCAATTAATGTTTCCCAGGGAAGTATGGCGCATTTCACACGCTGTGGGTACTTATGAACACCTCCCATGACCATCATCGCTGCTGGAAGATCAGCCTCTGTTCCATCTTTTACAAGATGACGAAATTTTTGCGCAAGCTCCTCAATCAGCTCGCAAGAAACTCCTTTAATCGCATGGGTCATGATCGAGGCAGAAGCTGTGCAAATAGCGCAAGAGCTACCGGTGAATTTCACATCAAGGATTTTTCCATCCAACATTTGCAGCATCACAAAGATCTCATCGCCACACAGTGCATTATAACCTTCCATGACATGGGTTGGCTGGTCCATCGTTCCAAAATTTTTGGGACGCTTCGAATGCTGGAGTAAAACTTCTTGGTAAAGCTCGTTGTTCATGATCAGAAAAAACTATAGCCAAAAACTTTATACTTAGGACAAAATAATTTGTCCTATTTCTTCGATATTTTCCCTTTCATGCTTTAGCAGCCATTGCTTTCTTGCAATCCCTCCGCCGTAACCGCCCAGATCGCCATTACCTCTGATAATGCGATGGCAGGGAATAATGATCGCAAGCTGGTTGGCTCCATTGGCATTGGCCACCGCGCGTGTGGCTTTTGCCTCTTTCATCGAGGCTGCCTGTGCGGCATAACTCTTTGTCGTGCCATACGGAATTTTTAAAAGCTCATGCCAGACGCGTTTCTGAAAATCAGAACCGAGAAGAATAAAAGGCGTCTTAAAAATTTTTAACGTTCCTTTAAAATAAGCTTCCAATTCTTTTTCAATGGAACGAAGTGGAGCTGTAGTACCAGGTAGAATTGCCGCTCCCATTTTCTTCCGTAGCCGTTCCAGCTCACGTTCAAGTCCACGACGCTCAACAAATTCCAAGAGAAAAAGTTTTTCCTCGTCCGCAATCGCTAACATCGGTCCCAGCGGAGAGTCAATCCAGGTGGCTTTTAGTAGGCACTGTTGCTCATGAGATTTTGTCGGTACAGTTCCCATAATTTTTATTTTTAAAGCAGTTCACAATGCCTAAAACACTTTATTTCATGATCATTGACCATTCCGACGGCTTGCATAAAAGCATAGCAAATGGTCGGACCTACAAATTTAAAATCTCGCTTCAATAAATCTTTACTCATCACCTTTGACTCTTCGCTGACACAAGGAACTTCCTGAATGATTTTTATTTTGTGATCGATGGAGTGGCCATGAACAAAGTTCCAAATATAATTATCAAAAGAGCCAAACTCTTTTTGCACTTTTAGAAAAGCTTTTGCATTCGCAACCGCAGCTCCAATTTTCAGCCGGTTACGAATAATGCCGGCATCAGCAAGTAAGCGCGTCCTCTCTAATTCACCATAACGTGCTATTTTTTTTACATCAAAATCATCAAAGGCTTTGCGGTAGGCTTCCCTTTTATTCAGCACGGTCTGCCAGGAAAGCCCTGCCTGAGCTCCTTCAAGAATTAAAAACTCAAAAAGCACTTTATCGTCATGCACAGGAACACCCCATTCATGATCATGATACTCCATCATGAGCGGATGATGTTGGCTCCATTGACAACGATATTTTTCAGAAGATTTCATAGGAATTGAGTAATTGCTCCTCTCCTTCTGGCGAAGAAGACGAGCAAAAAGTTGTTGGTTGTTAGTTGTCAGTTGTTGGTTATTTTTATTCGAAAGATTTATTTTTTAAGAGTCTCATTTTATCAGCCTCTTAGGGCAATGCTTCTTTTTTAGCAGCTAAGAAAAAGTTATTTCTTTACTATTAACCGAGAACCAACAACCAACAACCATTGCTTATCTCCAGAATGAGATGAGCAATTACGTTGAACAGCCTAGGATGGACTAGCAGCAGTTGACATATACGATTTGTGTGCGATTTTTAGGCTTTTTAGGCTGAAATAAATGAAATGCGAATGGTATAGCAGAAGCTATTTGTTTTTTGGCATTAGCAACTGTTTGTGCTCATCTTGATTGTCAGCCTGGAGAGATCTTGGGATTTTGTCCCGAATAGCCCCTCCCTCCAGAGCTTTATTTTTCACTAACACGAACGAATAAATATAATAACCTAATAATGAAAACACCCCAGATAATTATTAACAAAAAATCAACCAACAGATTAGCTTTACTAACATTGTTAACTTTAACAATACTTACTTCATCAAAAAGCCTTGCAGGTGAGAGTAACAATGTTAATAGCAGCCTTACTACTTTAGTTACCGTAGGAGATCCTGGAAATTGTGCTGACGCTCAAGGTATTGGTTCTGTTAACACTCTTTATCAAATTGGAAAATATGAAGTTACAGCTGCTCAGTATGCTGCTTTTCTTAACGCTGTTGCTTGGAAGGAAGATCCTCATGGTCTTTATCATAGTGGAATGAGTAATGATCAAAAAGTAGCCTGTATCACTCGCAGCACTAATACTGATGGTACTTATAGCTACGACCTCCTTCCTGAAAGAGAGAATCTTCCTATTACTTATATAAGCCTTAATAATGCAGAGCGATATTGTAATTGGCTAGAAAACGGTTCTCCGAGAAGCAATCAAGACTACGAACTACTACAGCAAAGCACGGAGATGGGAGCTTATAATTTTAGCACAGATCCTCATGGTAATGAGATCGTCGAAGCTAATGCGAATGCTCTTGTCCATATTCCTAGCCAGGATGAATGGGTAAAAGCGGCCTATTATAAAGGCCATTCAACCAACGCTGAATATTCTCTCTACGCAACAAGAAATAATAGTCCGCCACTATTATTTAGTGAAGGAATGACTGCTGCCCTGCTTACCAATGAAGCAAATTATGGCAACAAAAATTCCACAAGACTACCCGTAATCACACCGGTTACTTGCTTTAGTAATACGATTTCTTCTTATGAAGCCTGTGATATGAACGGCAATGTCTTAGAATGGACAATAACTCCTCTTCCTTCCAACGATACAAAGACTTCACCACTTATGATCGCTAGAGGTGGCTCATGGAAATCTACCTATAGCTGGTGGGGTTCTAATGAGCTAATGAGAATAACTTCTCCTCAAGGATATGATCCTGCGGAAGGAACTAACTTCATCGGTTTTAGAATTGCTATAACCATTCCACCACTTCCTAGTGTAATCGCTAAAACAACTCCGAGCGATGGCACCAGTGATTCTCAAATTATAATAAAAGTAGCCAAAAACACGCTTTTAACAGACTCATTATTAACAACGGAGCAAGAGGATTTCTTATTAGGTCTCTGCTTATTTTGGATTGCAGCTACAGGAACTGCGACCATCATGATTTCCTTGGAGATCACGTTGGATTTTTTTATATTGGATATGACGTGGGATCAGATATGGACTACTTTTCCTAAAACAAGGCGCATGATGATCCCTCTTAATATTATATTAGGTGGTCTAATGACACACTCTCTTTACTTAATCTTATTAAAAGGACTTTCCATTTAAAATAGTATGAAACACTCGGCTTAAAAATTTTCAAACATCAAAGACGCATTGCATCTCTTGAAAAAACAAGGCAAAATAAGCACCCCCTTTTTTCATGATTCGTTATTTTTCTTTGCACTCTTTTCCTCGGATCTTTTTTTTATTGATAGCCGCATTGCTCATTCAAGGCTGTGCCTCGGTCAGCATTAAAAATACAACCTATGGCGATGCCTCTCCTAAGCACCTCCCAGAGCGCATCTATGTTAGAAAATTTGTTGCTCCCAAACTCTCTTTTCATGTGAATCGGAAAGGAAAAGCTTTTAATGCGCTTGTTGAAAAAGAACGCCTCAGTCTCGCTAGCGACCTCCTTATTCGTTTAACAAAACATATTGCCCCTGCCTTTCCACTAGGCGACAGCCAAGAACCTCCCGTTGGAAATTATTGGCTCATCACGGGGAAATTTAATATTGTCGATGAAGGAAATCTTTTGCTGCGTGCCTGCATTGGTTTTGGCCTAGGAAAAACGACGATGGAGACGCAGGTGAAAATCACAGACCTCTCAGAAAAATCAGCCTCTCCTTTTCTTACTATAGGCACAACGGGAGGCTCTGGAATTGCTCCTGGAGCAGCCACAGCCTTTATTCCCATCACTGGAGTTTTTATTCTTTCCAACAGCCTACTTAATGCAGGTGGTTCTGTGGGTGGTGCTTTGGGAACTGGCATCTCTTCTGACAGTCGTCGCACCGCACGTGAAATTGTGGCTGCCCTTTCTTATTACGCTGCACAACATGGCATGATCAATCCAACCCGCGCGCTTCATCCCAAGCGCCTCGGCGAGATACCAGAATTTTTGTAACTACGACGATTTTAAAAAAACTCGCACGCGAATGGTATAACGCTGAGAGAGCAGCATGATTTCAACTTTTTACTTCAACTTTTTACTTCAACTTATTGCGAAGCAAATTGGTAGCGCGTACGGGAGTCGAACCCGTGCGCCAGCCTTGAGAGGGCTGTGTCCTAACCACTAGACGAACGCGCCACATATACCTTCGCATGCGAATGGTATAGAACGATAAAATCTAACGCAACTGGAAGAACTCGCAAGTAGAGATTTTTTATTTTATGCTAATTCTATGAAGTCCACCCGTCAAAACTCTCAATTTTTGATTTGAGT
>JBIRBD010000116.1:0-6455 GCA_044326465.1 Chthoniobacterales bacterium | reverse complement strand
GAGGCGGAGAGTGCAGGCGTGAAAATATACCATTCGCGTTTGATTTTTAGGTTTGGTACTTGTCCTTTTTATTTTCAGCTTCGCTCGCGAATCTTGCGTTATGCTTGCATAGCGCTTCGATTCTCAGCCTCGCTGAAAACAAAAAATCCATCGTAACAAACCTAAAACTCGCACGCGAATGGTATAGATTTTCAGGTTAAACTTTTTTAGCTGCCGCATGCGCGCTCGCCCAAGCCCATTGAAAGTTGTAACCCCCCAGCCATCCGGTAACATCGATAACTTCGCCAATAAAATAGAGTCCCGGTACGCGGCGAGATTCCATCGTCCTGGATGAAAGTTCGCGGGTGTCAATACCACCGAGTGTCACCTCTGCTTTGGGATAACCTTCGGTTCCGGAAAAACTCATCGGCCAATGATGTAATAATTCTAGAATGTTTTGAAACTCGCGATCATTGTACTGCTTTACTGGTTTGAGAAGAGCATGGCGTTTGGACCATTCTTCAGCGAATCGCCGTGGAAGGTACTGCTGAAGGAGATTAGAAAAGAGTGTGCCTGATTTGCACCCGTTCACGCGAGCGGCTCGCTTTCTCTGTGGAGCATTGTCCTTTTGCAGAACTAAAGATTCTGCAAAAGGTCGAATTTCCGTTTTCTCCGGGCTGCTGAAAGGGTGCCCTGATTTTTTTTCAGCAGCCAGTTGTTCTGCAATTTCTTTTTCTGGCAGGAGATCAAAAAAAAGTTGATCACCTTCTTTCCAATAGGAAGAAATTTGTAAAATTGCAGGGCCGCTTACACCACGATGAGTGAACAATAAGGCTTCTTTAAAGGTGGTTTTGTTATGTTTTACGCATACGGGGAGCGCGACGCCTGCGAGGCTATTGCAAAATAATTTATCTTTATTTTCAAACGTGAGAGGCACCAGTCCTGGTCGCAATGGAGTGACAGTGATCCCAAACTGCTTGGCAATACGGTATCCAAAATCTGTTGCTCCTAATTTTGCAAAGGAGAGGCCTCCTGTTGCAATGACGAGCGAGTCAGCCTGGAGTGATCCTCGCGAGGTGATGAGGTGAAAAGATTCTAGCTTGGTGACTTCCTCAATGCGGCAAGAAGTAAGGATGGTGACACCAGCTTCTCGGCATTCTGTGAGTAAAAGATCGATGATTGCGCGCGAACTTCCATCGCAAAATTGTTGTCCCAGTTTCTTTTCGTGATAGGCAATACCATGTTTTTCAACGAGCTCGATAAAGTTCCATGGTGAATAACAAGCCAACGCTGATTTACAAAAGTCACGATTGCCCGAGATGTAATTTTCTGCAGTGGCATGAATGTTTGTAAAATTACAACGTCCACCACCGGAGATCCCTATTTTTTTTCCAACCGTTTCGTTATGCTCAAGCAAGGCTACACGACGTCCTCGTTGAGCTGCATTAAAAGCGCAGAATAATCCTGCAGCGCCAGCGCCGATGATGATTACGTCGTATTTTCCGGCAAGAAAGTGGCTCATAAATTGGGTGTCGAAATTGAAGAATTTAAAAAAAATTTGAGAGGGTGAATAATTTTTAAGTTATCGCAATAGCGGTACTTTCAATGGCCTCAACTCCTCAACCTAAAAACGGCAATGGCTCGTTATAAATTAGCGCAATATGCTCAGCCTCAAAATGATTTTCAGACCAATTCCTTACGCTAATTTATTAACTCCCATCACCGTTTTTAGGTTCAACGGCAGCGATAGATTCGCTCAAGCTCTCAACTTTCTTTGACGGAACTGTACAATAGCATCATAACCAGCGTACACTGCTATCTATGGAAAAACGTACATTTGAGGCCCTGGGACTTTCTCCCGAAATACTTAAGGCCGTCGCACAACTCGGATTTGAAGAAGCTTCACCGATTCAGACAGCAGCCATCCCTCTACTCATGACCGGAGTTGATGTGGTTGGGCAATCTCAGACAGGATCTGGCAAAACAGCAGCCTATGCTATCCCAGCGATTGAAAAAATTGATGCGAGCAACATGGCCATTCAGGTCTTAATTCTCTGCCCCACGCGTGAGCTAGCGACGCAGGTTGCAGATGAAGTCTACAAATTAACAGCCTTCAAGCGTTCTATCCATTGCGTTCCTATTTATGGTGGGGCATCCTATGAGCGTCAACTTTTTGAACTTAAAAAGGGAGTCCAAGTTGTTATTGGCACGCCAGGTCGTCTCATTGATCACTTAGAGCGTGGCACGCTCAAACTCAATCAGCTCAAGGTCGTGATTCTTGATGAAGCTGATCGCATGCTCGATATGGGCTTCCGCGATGATATTCAAAAGATTTTGGAAAATACACCCAATGAGCGTCAGACGGTTTTCTTTTCGGCTACGTTGTCAAAGCCGATTCGTGATCTTATTAATCGTTTTTCGCGCAATCCACAAACGGTTAAAATTGAGCAGAAAGAACTTACGGTTCCGACCGTAGAACAATGGTTTTACGAGGTTCCGCCACGGATGAAGATGGAAGCTTTCATTCGTCTCGTCGATTTTCATGGTTATAAGCTTGGAATTATTTTTTGTAATACGCAACGGATGGTTGATGAGTTGGCAGATTCGTTGCTAGCACAAGGATTCTCTACTGATCGCTTACATGGTGGCATTCCTCAAGCCCAGCGTACGCGGGTGATGAATAAATTTAAGAATGCAGAGTTTGAATTTCTTGTAGCAACAGATGTAGCTGCACGAGGTATTGATGTTGATGACCTTGAGCTCGTGGTTAATTATGATTTGCCCTATGATCCTGAAGATTATGTTCATCGGATTGGCCGTACAGGTCGAGCAGGAAGGAAGGGGATGGCGATTACTTTTGTGACCGGCCGCGATATTTATAAGCTTCAATTTATCGAACGCTACACGAAGACGAAAATTCGTCGAGGCATGATTCCAACAGCTGTTGAAGTCGAAGGAAAGCGCTCGGAGTTACTCTATCAAAAGCTTTTAAAAACGTTACAAGATGGCAAATTCAAGAAGCATGAAGTCATCATGGATCGGTTGCTAGAAGATGGAAATAATTCGACTGATATTTCTGCAGCACTTTTTTCAATGATGCTCGGATCCTCATCGAATAGTCCTGCAGAGGCAGTCCAAGCACCACGAAAAGAATCCGGTAGCAGCTCGCGTGACCGTGAAGCCGAAGATGCCCATTTTGCACGACCCAAGGGAGAGAGAGGAAAATCATCTACTGCTGGAAGAACAGATTATTCTGACAGACCAAATCGTTCTGCTGGGTCGAGTGGCGGTTATGTTGGTCATTCTGATAATCGCGCTGGAGACCGTCAAAATTCGCGCGGCGGTGGTAGATCAGGTGATGCTGGGAGACCAGGTGAATTTAAAAAAGGAAGCAGGTCTTTTGACAAAGGACCAATGCGTAAATATTCCAAAGCGCCGAAATACTAGAGCACACTCTAATTAGGAACAAAATCCGCAGCATGATAGGAGCTGCGGACCAGTGGACCGCTTGCAACGAAGGTGAAACCTTTTCCTCGTGCAATTTCTCCATAGAGATCAAATGTCTCTGGCTTGATATATTCAACGACTGGTAAGTGTTCAGGTGTTGGGCGTAAATATTGACCGAGTGTTAGCACACTGACATTAGCCTCCAGCAAATCATCCATTGCTTGAAAAAGCTCCTCTTCTGTTTCACCGAGGCCAAGCATCAGGCCGCTTTTGGTGACCATCTTAATTCCAGCTTCTAGACTTAGTTCACGAGCACGCTTGAGAAAGTCAAGCGACAGGCGATACTTTGCGCGTGAGCGCACCAGCGGAGTGAGGCGCTCCACTGTTTCTAAGTTATGATTAAAAATATGAGGTCTTGCATCAATGACCACCTGTAATGATTTTTCTTTGCCATTAAAATCAGGAGTTAATATTTCAATTGTCATTCCTGGATCAATTTTGCGAATCGCTTCAATCGTTTTTGCAAAATGGAGTGCTCCGCCATCGGCTACATCGTCGCGTGCAACGGCCGTAATGACGACATGCTTGAGTTTCATCCGGCTGATTGCTTCCGCCACACGTGTAGGCTCATCATCTTCTAAGGGAAAAGGCTTTGCTGTACTCACCGCACAAAACCCGCATGCCCGCGTGCAACGGTCACCAGCAATCATGAACGTCGCTGTTCCACTGCTCCAGCATTCCCAGCGATTAGGGCATTGAGCACTCTCGCAGACTGTATTGAGGCGTAGATCAGAAATTAAGGCCTTTGTAGAAAAAAAGACAGGATTGGAAGGAAGGCGAACTTTGATCCAATCAGGCTTCTTTAATTGATGAAGTGTTGGATCAATTTTGGATAGAGCCATAAAAAACTAATTATTCACAGGGATGGAAACGATGAAAGGAAGAAAAGATATACTGTAATAGAACTCGGAGGTGAAGGCTATACAATCTAATTCTTACGAAGAGGTTTTCTCACGAATTGGTTTTCTTTGTTGAAAGCTAGGAATGATCACTTTTCTAATTTCCTCAGCATAAATCCTATTTCCATTACGTTCAAAAAGTAGAGCAGACTCCTGAGCTGTTCTAATAGCAGCTTCAAACTGCGCTGTTTCAGCCTGAGCAAGTGCTAATGTTAATAAAAACATTGGCACTTCACCATGTGTTTTTATCACAATCTCACTAGCAAGTCGAAGAGCCTCTTTTCCGTTACGGATAGAATCGTCGGGATCGGTGCACAAAAGCCATGCTAATGTTTTAATATTGGAGAACTCATTTGGCTCAACCTGCATTCCAAAATAAAAAGCATCAACAGCTTGTCTGTCCTGATGAAGCATTAAGTAAGCAAGCCCTAAATTATTAGCCGCTGCAGCAGTTGGTCTTAATTGAAGCGATTCTTTAAATAAGATTGTCGCCTGAGCAGCGCATCTCATATTCAAATAAACCAATCCAAAATCATTACGTGCTTCTGCGCTAGTAGGACGCAATTGAACTGCTAATTTAAAATGCTTGATAGCCTCTTCATTTTTTCCTTGAACGGAAAGCACGTGAGCATAGTTATGCTGTGTTTTCCAACTCATGGGATTGATCATTAGTGTTGCCTTACAAAAACTTTCTTCACTTCTCCAGTTCTGAAGTTGATAAAGTGTGAGTCCTGCGCACATGACTAATAAGAGAGAGATGATAATAGACTTCTTTCGAAACTCTACTTCTGATGCGAACTGCTGCGTTGCTCCGGTGCTCGAAGCGTCACATATGTCACTATGCTCGGACTTCTGCGCTCCGTATGCTCCTTGCATTTCATCAACAGAAGCGAGTTTGGAAAAAAGTCTAATGCCCCCTATTTTTTTGTAAGAGAGGAGCAACAAGGCGAGTGCCAGAGCTGGCCCGAGCATCCCTAAGTAGAGATAACGATCGCTGACGGTTGAAACGACTTGAAAATTAAAAGGGATTAACCCGAGGGTGGGAGCAACACCTAAGATCAATAACGCATAGGGGAGTAAAAAAACTCGTGCAGGCTTCCATAGGAGCAACAGAAGTCCCAGTCCAACAGGCAATAACCATGTCCAATAAAGTTGACCATGCTCTAAAATAAAATTTGGTGATCGTCCATAATCGGCGCAAAGAGGAGCTGGCCAAAAGATTTTCGTTAGGTAAAAAGCGAGTGAGTCTGTTGCAATTAGCGGCCTTGCCCAGAAAGGGGAGAGTTTGCGTGCAAGTAAGGCAGAGGGCTGGACTAAAGAAGTCAGAATAACAGCGGCTGCGCTGATAAAAAACCAGAGTGCCAAAAAATATTTGCGTGAGCTTAAGAGAAAGTTTTTATTATCAATAGTTAACCAAAGTAGTAACACAATCATTGGCAGTACGACGCTTCCAGGCTTAGAACCAAGCGCAAGAAGAAAAAGAAAGGTCGCACTAAGAAAAAGCAGGAAATTTTTTGCAGAAGATCTTTTTTTCTCGATCCAGATCAAAAAGAGGAAAGTTGCGGACAAAGAAAAAAAGGCTCCTAGCAAATCACGCAGGCAGGTACACCAAGCCACCGTCTCTGCTTGCACTGGATGTAATCCAAAAAGCAAAGCTCCAGCCGCCGCAGCTATGAGGAGGAGACTTTCAGGATAATCCTGATTTTTTTTGGTTAGATGCGGAATAATTTTTTTTAGAATTAAAAAAACAAGCGCAACAGAAGCAAGATGCACGAGCAGGTTCGCAGCATGAAATGGCATCGGGTCAATGGCTCCAAAACCTAAGGGAAGGCCTGCTAAGAAGCGGGATAAAGCGACAAGGCCAGCCCAGAAGGTATAAGTTACTGGAAGAAAAAGCTCCATGTAGGGCCTCTGCCAAAAAACAAAAATATTTTGCCATGTCAGTGGTGCGTAAAGCGGATTATCAAAAATATTTGTTTTATCATCCCAAAAACCGACAAATCCAAATCGTAAAACTTCTCCATCAACGGCCGCTATAATAACAAGTACTGCCAGCAAAATGAGCAGGCT
>JBIRBD010000127.1:0-6059 GCA_044326465.1 Chthoniobacterales bacterium | reverse complement strand
CCAGGTATGCTTCGCCGTTTTAAAAATCATTTTTAGACCAAGCCCTTACGCTAATTTATTAACTCCCATCACCGTTTTTTTAAAGCGTATTTTTTAAATTCACATTTTGGAAAATTTTTTCCTTTAGCCTTTAGCCCATAGCCTTTAGCCATCCTCTAGCCTGTATACCTGTTCACATGAACCGCGAGCCAAAAATTTATCTCCTTCCTAACCTGATGACAGCCGGCAATCTTTTTTGTGGCTTTGCTGCTGTGCTAAAAATTATTGAGGCCTCCGTCTTAAATGCAGCTGGCGAACCAGTTTCTATTCGCTACCACATGGCCCTTGCTTTTATTTTAGGAGCCTGTGTTTTTGATCTTCTTGATGGAAGGCTTGCGCGTTTAGGTGGACATGAAAGTCCTTTCGGTCGCGAGTTTGATTCGCTGGCAGATATTGTTTCGTTTGGACTTGCGCCAGCGCTTCTTGTTTACCAGATTGTGTTACAAGATTTTCATCGTACTGGGTGGATCATTGCCTTTATTTATCTGCTTTGTGGAGGCCTTCGTCTTGCTCGCTTCAATTGTATTGCTGCGGCTCCCAAAAATGAAAATGATGAAGATGTGTCGTCTGAATTCGTAGGTTTTCCTATTCCTGCTGCTGCAGGCCTCATTGCGTCACTTACGCTGCTGATGCTTTGGTTTGATGAAAGTGAACGCACCATCGGTCATTGGAAATTTGCGCTTCCTCCAATTTTACTTTTCCTTTCATTTATGATGTTTAGTCGTGTAAAGTACCCAAGTTTTAAAGGCCTTGGCTGGCGTTCCCAGCGCTCTATTCCGCGCTTCCTTATTATTATTGTGATGCTGATTTTTTCGGCGATGAATTACGAGTGGATGCCAGCCATGCTCTTTGTTTCGTTCTTGGTGTATGGTTTTGTTCGACCATTTCTTTCTAAGCCATTGCGCGATGAAATAGAAGAGGAGGAAATTTAACCTGAAAACGTGAATGAAAATATTTTCTCCTATTCACAGAACAACGTCCGATTTCTCCAAACATAACTAGCGCCTGAGATAATCGTGATGATGAGTGTAATTCCAATGAGCACGGGACCGATAATGTTCCAAGAAAAAATAATTGCAGGTGTTTCTACGCCGATAAAATCCGTAGCGGTGAGGAGCGCGAGGTAAAAAAGAATAGTGATCAATTGCCATGTCGTTTTTTGCTTTCCGAGGCCATCCGCAGAAAGTATAATTCCCTGATCCGCAGCGAGAAGTCGTAATCCAGTGATCAGAAATTCGCGCGCAATAATGATGACGACCACCCATGAAGGAAAAATGGGAATGAGGCAGATCAAGGCCGAGGCGACAAGGATTTTATCAGCGAGAGGATCCATCAGTCGGCCAAAATTTGTGCAAAGCTCATAACGCCGGGCAAGGTAGCCATCAAGCCAATCGGTGAAGGCTGCGAACGCAAAAATAACAAAGGCCAAACAGCTCGACCAGGTCGAAGAAATAAAAAACGTGATCACAAAAAAAATAGTGAGCAAGAGGCGCAAAATAGTGAGGAGATTACAAAAGTTCATAGCAATTGCTCATCTCCTTCTGGCGAAGAAGACGAGCAAAAAGTTGTCGGTTGTTGGTTGTCAGTTGCTGGTTATTTTTATTCGAAAATTTATTTTTTAAGAGTCGCATTTTATCAGCCTCTTAGGCCAACGCTTCTTTTTTAGCAGCTAAGAAAAAAGTTGTTTCTTCACTATCAACCGAGAACCAAGAACCATTGCTTATCTCCAGAAGGAGATGAACAATTACAGTTCATGTAAGCAGACTGTAAACTATTAGCGTTTCATTTTTAGGCTTTGTTACTTGCTCTTTTTGGCTTCGTTATTGAATCTTATCTTTTGGTTGGGTATGGGCTGTAGGCTAACGGCTTGAGAAAGGAGGTAAAAGTTTTTTCTAAAAAAAGATGGTTTATACTAAAAATGGCAATAGATCGTGGTAAATTAACGTAATATACTCAGCCTCAAAATAAAATTTTAACCGGCTTACGTACCCGCTGGGTATGCCTCACCGTTTTAAAAATCATTTTTAGATAAGCATGCACGTTAATTTTCTCACTCCCGCCACCGTTTTTAGGTTTATTTTATTTAGGTATAAAGTTTTAAAAACTGGGAATTTTAACCGGTTAAATTCTTGGTTACGGTTGTATCTTTTTTCTATAGCCTATAGCCTATAGTCTGCGGCCTCACTTATGTCCCTCTTTTTTAACTTCATCTCAATTTTTTGCCTGATTCTTGGTATCGGTATGAGCTCTGTGTGGGCACTTCCTTCGCTCGCAGAGATGAAAAATAAATTTTCAAATGGGCCAACCTATACGGATAAAGAATTTGAAACAATGGCTTTAAAGCTGCGTCAGCAGGCAATTGAATCTACGCGCGTGCCACGTGTTGAAACACAACCCTCGCTATTTGGTCAAGGTTTTAACCGCTATCCATGGAAGCGAAATATTTTTACGACGGTCTTTTGGATTGGAGAAAGGCCAACAGTACATAACCCTGTTCCTAACAACATAAGCTCATGGGATTCTCACTGGTATCAACATTTTGGAGGCTATGATAACCCTAACCCTCTGGCAAGGCACAATTTTATTCCTAAGACGTTCATTCCAAAACAAAATCCTTTTTACTGCGCTTTGCCTTATAATGACATTACAAGGGGTAGCACAAAAGCAGATGTAAAAAAAATGGTTCCTTGGTTTAAAGATGCTTTTGTCAAACCAGGCCAATCGATTCTGAAAGGACGATGGATTGCCATTCATTACAATGGTCGCACTTGTTTTGCTCAGTGGGAAGATTGTGGGCCATTCCGCACAGATCATATAGGATATGTTTTTGGAAATGAACGCCCCCGACCGAACCTCAATCGTGGAGCAGGTCTCGACATTTCTCCGGCAACACGAGATTACCTTGGCTTGCAAGAAGGTGCTTATTGCGACTGGAAATTTGTCGATGCCTCGGCCATTCCCGATGGTCCATGGAAGAATTATGGGACGAATAATACTTTTTGGCTGCTTCGCCAGGGAAAAGATTTAAAAATTTACGATCCTAACAATGCTCGTCATGGTTCTATTCCAGTACCTTCTTCTTCTAGCGCATCTATTAAACCAAGCCTGACGACAACGCATTTCAAAAACAGTCTCCTTGGCGCACGCGTGACGCCACGGTTGGGGGAATGAGGAGCAGGTTGACAGGGGCTCAGGTGACAGGGCGCTATCGCTAACAGGGTACAGCTAAAAAACTTCATAGCCAAAATAAAGAAGCTAAACTTTTTTTGAATTCAATATGTTTTGCTCTAAAATAAAATTAAAAATGATTTTTCAAAATTACTCTCGATTAAAAATTTCTGCCACCTGTAAACTGAACCCCTGTTACCTGCTAAGCTGCTCTCCATGCGTCTTATCATAGCTGTTACCGGAGCGAGTGGTGCGATTTATCTGCAGCGCTTGTTACATCATCTAGAACAAACAAATCACGAGATTCATCTCATCTTTAGCAATTATGCAAAGCAGGTTATTCGTGAGGAAGTCGGGGAGCTTAATATTGCTTCTCCTATTGAGCAGCATAATGAGAAATCGATGAACGCTCCCTTTGCAAGCGGCTCAGCGCTCTTTGACGCAATGATTATTATTCCTTGTTCGATGGGAACAGTGGGTCGCATTGCTGCAGGCACAAGCGAAAACCTCATTTTGCGCGCAGCAGATGTTTGTCTCAAAGAACACCGAAAACTAATTCTTGTCGTCCGTGAAACCCCATGGAATCTCATTCAAGCGCGTAATATTGTAACCGTCATGGAAGCCGGTGCGGTCATGCTGCCGGCAATGCCTTCGTTTTACAGTCATCCAAAAAATTTTGAAGAGCTTGCTGATACCGTTGTTTATCGTGTACTCGATCAACTTGGAATTCATCTTCCTGAAGCTGCGCGTTGGAAGGAGAAACAGGTGACAGGCTGCAGGCTACAGGCTGAAGAGACTTTTTCCGAAGGCGTATAAAACGTACGAAAAAAATAAGTCTGTTATCGAAATAAAAAAGAGAACGCTTTTTGTCTGTATAATAAATTTTACATACAAACAAAAAATGTATTTTCAAAAATTAAATTTCGAAAAGAAATTTCTTCCTGTAGCCTGTAGCCTGTAGTCTGTAGCCTTTCTTTCATGACCCGTGAAAAAACATTAGCTTTCGTAGCCGCTTTATTAGCACGTATCATTTTTCGAACATTGAGGCTCCGCGTCGTGGATCGCTCAGGATTTATGACAACACCTCCAAAGGAGCCTGTCATTATGACATTCTGGCATAATCGTATTCCTGCAATTGCTGTCGCTTTTCTCCGCAATTATCACCATCGTGTACGCAAGGGTGTCGTTGTGCTTACGAGTCCCAGTAAAGATGGCGATATTCTTTCGGGTGTGATGGCTCATCTCGGGATGGGCTCTGTAAGAGGTTCTAGCTCACGTCGTGGTTCTACAGCTCTTCGTGAGCTTACCGCAAAGCTAGATGCTGGTTATGATCTTGCCATTACTCCGGATGGACCTCGTGGTCCCAAATATTCTCTTGGTCCTGGTGTGGTTTTTTTAGCCCAAAAAACAGGACTCTGCATCATGCCGCTTCATGCCATGTACCATCGAAGCTGGCGTTTGAAAACATGGGACAATTTTCCGATTCCTGTTCCTTTTTCACGTGTCGATATTATAGTTGATCCTTATATTAGCATTGATCCAACAGTTGTAGACCTAGAGCCAGAGCGACTGCGATTGGAACAGCTTTTGAAACAAGAAGCGGAGCAATCGGATGGAATGGAGTTGAGAAAAATATTGAGAGGTTGAGTCACGACTAATGTTGCTGTTGAGGGGGTGAGGGGTTTGCAGAATTGCTCCGCAATTAACTAAAATTTTATTCACAAGATTCCTCTTTCAAAAATTTACTCGTTATCAAAATAAAGACTTTAGCTTACTACAAAAAATTCATTTTAAATTTCTCTCAACTGCCCAACCTCTCAAACCCTCAACTTTTAATAGCATGCACCTTATTGATGGAAAAAAAATAGCTTCTGAAATTGAAGTGCAAACACGCCAGCGAATCGCAGTACTTCAAAACCACGGAATAACGCCTGGACTTGCGGTGGTCCTTGTCGGTGACAACCCGTCATCACAGGCCTATGTGCGCAATAAAGACCGCACCTGCGCTGCTCTGGGAATGCATTCTCGAAAATTAGAATTGCCAAGCTCAACGACAGAGCAAGAGCTTTTAAAAATTGTGCGTGAACTTAACGAAGATCCACTGATCCATGGGATCCTTGTTCAATCACCACCGCCAGCACACATCGATGAAAAACTCATCACCGAGGCGATCGATCCGCGAAAAGATGTCGATGGGTTTCATCCGGTCAATGTTGCCAAACTTGCGATGGATGATACCAATGGCTTTGTTCCTTGCACGCCGCTTGGTTGTCAGTATTTGTTAATGGCAAGTGGTATTAAAACACGAGGTGCAAATATCGTGATCGTTGGACGAAGTCTTATTGTGGGTAAGCCGATGGCATTTCTTTTGCTGCGCAAAGGAGAGGGTGGGGATGCTACTGTCACTATTGCTCATTCTCAAACTCCTGATCTGGCCGCTATTACGCGCCGTGCTGATATTATTATTGCTGCGCTTGGTCGACCTCACGCGCTTGGGGTAGAACACATCAGCGAGGGAGCCGTGGTTATTGATGTTGGTATTAATCGAGTTGTCGATACTTCAAGACCTTCAGGCTATCGCATCGTCGGCGATGTCGATTTTGAGGCTGTTGCCGATCGATGCAAGGCGATCACGCCCGTCCCAGGGGGGGTCGGGCCTATGACAATTGCCATGCTAATGCATAACACGGTGACTGCTTGTGAAAGAGCTAATGCTCTTTATAGGAGATAGGAGATGGGGGGTGCCGGGTATCAAATTTTTTTTGAAGGGTATCTTCGTTTTAATAAAAAATGATCCTAAAAACGGTGATGGGAGTGAGGAAATTAACGTAAAGGCTTAGTCTAAAAATGAT